>NZ_JAEPRP010000072.1:0-13191 GCF_016652895.1 Ensifer sp. SSB1 | reverse complement strand
ACGGTCTCGCGCCAGTTCCTGGTGACGGCGCTCGATCTGGCCGCTTCGGCGACCGTGCTCTACGTGCTCCTGCCGGCCGGAACCATCGGCTGGCCGGCTTTCCTTGCAGTCTACTCGCTGGCCGTCGGCGTCGGTGTCCTCAGCCACGTTCCGGCTGGTCTCGGGGTGTTCGAGACGATCATCATTGCGACGCTCGGCCACAACACCGATGTCGACACCATTCTCGGCGCGCTGGTGCTTTATCGCGTGATCTATCACGTGCTGCCGCTGGTAATCGCGATCGCCGTCGTCATTGGTATCGAGCTTCGCCAGCTTGCCGGCCATCCCGTCGCCTCCAGCGTCCGGCGTATTGGCGGGCGGATGACGCCGCTGCTGTTGGCGACGCTCGGCATCGTGCTGGCGATCATGCTCGTGCTGTCGAGCGTGACGCCCACCCCGGACGAAAATCTGGCATTTCTCGAAAGTCTTCTGCCCCTGCCGATCGTCGAGGGGGCGCATTTCCTCGCGAGCCTGCTCGGGCTGGCGCTCGTCGTCGTCTCGCGCGGACTTGCTCTGCGGCTCGATGGGGCCTGGTGGGCATCGATCGTGATTGCCATCGCCGCCCTGCTGCTGTCGCTGATCAAGGCGATCGCGGTGGTGGAGGCAGGCATGCTCGCCTTCTTCCTGCTGGGGCTGCTCGTCAGCCGGCGCCTGTTCGTTCGGCCGGCTTCGCTCTTCGGTCAGGCGCTCACCATACCGTGGCTCACGGCGCTCGGGGTCATCTGCCTGGGCGGACTGGTCGTCCTGCTCTTCGTCTACCGCGATGTCGAATACAGCCACGAACTCTGGTGGCAGTTCGAATTCTCGGCCGAGGCGCCGCGTGGGCTGCGGGCGCTCTTGGGCGTGACCATCGGCGCCAGCATGCTTGCGATCTGGAGCCTGATGCGGCCTGCTGCAGGGTCGGCCGAACCCGCCTCCAACGACGCGATGGAACGGGCTTTGGCGATCGTCGAGGCACAGAACATGTCCGACGCCAATCTGGTGCGCATGGGCGACAAGAGCATCCTGTTCTCGGCCGATCGGCGGGCCTTCATCATGTACGGTCAGCGGGCCCGTTCGTGGATCGCACTCTTTGATCCGGTCGGCCCGATCGACGCCTGGCCGGAATTGATCTGGCATTTCATCGAGAAGGCGCGTGCCGCCGGTTGCCGGGCGGTCTTCTACCAGGTCTCGCCCGAAGGGCTCGCCTATTACGCCGATGCGGGGCTGCGCGCCTTCCGGCTCGGCGAACTGGCGCGCGTCGATCTCGCTCGCTTCGAGATGAAGGGCGGTAAATGGGCGAACCTGCGGCAACAGGTCAGCCGCGCTCAACGTGACGGTCTTGAGTTTCGCGTCGTGTCGCCGGCGGATGTTCCGGGGATCATGGCGGACCTGACGGAAGTGTCCGATGCCTGGCTTGCGCACCACAATGCCAAGGAAAAAGGTTTCTCGCTAGGCGCCTTCGATCCCGACTATCTGACCGAGCAGCCGGTAGCCATCCTGACCAGCGGCGGTCGCATCGTCGCCTTCGCCAACATTCTGGTGACTGCGACGAAGGAAGAGGGCACCGTCGATCTGATGCGCTTCTCGCCGGATGCGCCGAAAGGGGCGATGGACTTTCTTTTCGCCCAAGTTATGGAATACCTGAAGGCGGAAGGCTTTCGTGCCTTCAATCTCGGCATGGCGCCACTTTCAGGCATGTCGACGCGCCAGATTGCGCCGGTGTGGGACCGGGCCGGCCGTACCTTCTTCGAACACGGCGAGCGCTTCTACAACTTCAAGGGTTTGCGTGCCTTCAAATCGAAGTTTCATCCGCAGTGGCAACCGCGGTATCTTGTCGCCAGTGGCGGCATCAATCCGATCCTCGCCTTGATGGATGCGACATTCCTGATCGGCGGCGGTCTCAAAGGAGTGGTGAAGAAATGATCCGTGTCGCGAACGCCTGGAAATGTCTCACCTCGGCGGCGCTGCTGCTTTCGGCTTCCATTCTTCCCGCTCTCGCGGAAGACGCGCCGAAGAGCTACGATACCGGGATGATCCCGTCGCCGCGCATCATGCTCCCCAAGGAAAAGGCGGCCGCACTCGTCGTGCTGCTTTCGGATGCTGGTGGCTGGACGGACAAGGAGCAGGCCGTTGCCGATACGCTCACAAGTGACAAGACCGTTGTGATCGGTGTCGATCTCAAGGCCTACCTCGCGTCGCTCGCCAAGGATGACGGCGACTGCATCTACATGGTCTCCGACATCGAGTCGCTGAGCCAGCAGGTACAGCGCGCCATCGGCAGCGATTCATACCAACTGCCCATCGTCGCCGGTGTCGGCGCCGGTGGCGCCATGGCGCTCGCGATTGCCGCCCAGACGCCACCGGCCACAATCGGCCAGACGCTGGCGGTGGACCCGGAAGAGGGGATAGCCCTCAAGAAGCAGCTCTGCACGCCGGCCGAGAAGGTGAAGAAAGGCGACCGCATGGTCTACGGCTTGACCGACGGACCCTTGCCGGACCCGGTCTCCGTCGTCTTCTCGCCGGAAGCCTCCGCAGATGGCCGTTCGCATGTGGCCGCGCTCATCGCGAAACACCCGGATGTCGATCAGGAGGACAGCGACGATGACGCCTTCACGACCTTGTCCGGCCACCTCACTGACATCATCGACAGCGAGAGCGACGCCGGCAATCCGTTCGGCCTGCCGCTGACCATTCTCGACGCCAAGCCGACGCGCGATACGATGGCGGTGATCTATTCGGGTGACGGCGGCTGGCGTGACATCGACAAGGAGGTCGGCGACGTCCTCCAGCAGCAGGGTGTTCCGGTCGTCGGTTTCGATTCACTGCATTATTTCTGGTCGGAGCGCGATCCCCAGGTGACGGCGGACGATCTCGCCAAGGTGATGAGCTACTACCGCAAGCACTGGAACGTCCGCAACGTTCTGCTGATCGGCTATTCCTTCGGTGCCGATGTCCTGCCTCGAACCTTCAACCTGCTGCCGTCGGGCGAAAAGGCGCATGTGCGCCAGGTGACGCTGATGGCGCTGTCGCACATGGTCGACTACAAGGTCTCGGTGCTCGGCTGGCTGGGCGCGGAAGGCGATGGCAAGGGCGGTGATCCGCTCGACGACATCAAGCGCATCGATCCGGCGCTTGTGCAGTGCATTTACGGAATGGACGAAGAGGATGATGCCTGCCCCGAATTGAAGGGCACAGGCGTCGACGTCATTGGGATCGACGGTGGTCACCATTTCGACGAGGACTATCCGGCGCTGACACGGCGCGTGCTTGATGCCCTCGATCGCCGGCTGGCGTCGGCGAAGTGACGATTTGATTTAGTCAGGCCGCCGGCGAGATCAGCGTAGCGCTCGCTTCGGCAGCGCTCTGGCTCACCGCGCGGCCGCCTTCCATGCGCACCTTGCCCTCGGCCATCAGCCGAAGCGCCATCGGATAGGTGCGGTGCTCGACGGTCAGTACCCGCGCCGCAAGGCTTTCCGATGTGTCGCCGGGTACAACTGGAACCACCGCCTGCGCCAGGATCGGGCCTTCGTCCATCCCTTCGGTGACGAAATGCACCGTGCAGCCGGCAACTTTCATGCCGGCGTCGATGGCGCGCTGATGGGTGTGCAGGCCGGGGAAAAGCGGCAGCAGCGAGGGATGGATGTTGAGGATCCGTCCTTCATGGCGCTGGATAAAGGTTGCCGACAGCAGCCGCATGTATCCGGCCAGGCAGATGATGTCGGGCGACAGGCGGTCGAGTTCGGCAAGGATTGCTGCCTCGTGGGCGTCCTTGCTGTCGAAATCCTTGCGCAGGAAGCTGCGTGTCGGAATGCCCAGTGCCGCCGCCTTGGCGAGGCCGCCGGCATCCGCCTTGTCGGCGATGACGGCGACGATTTCGGCCGGGAAGCCCGGCTCGGCTGCCGCTTTCGCCAGCGCCAGCATGTTGGAGCCGCCGCCCGAAATGAAGACGACGACCCGCTTCTTGCCCGTCGAGACCTCAGTCGTCATAGAGCGAGGTTGCCCTTGTAGATCGTGCCGGCGGCACCGTCGTCGCGGGCGACCATGCGGCCGAGGGTAAAGACGGTTTCGCCTTCGCCGGTCAGCACAGAAGCGACCTCTGCAGCCTTGTCGGCCGGAACGACGGCGATCATGCCGACGCCGCAATTGAAGGTGCGCAGCATTTCATTGGCGGCAACGCCACCGGTCTGGGCGAGCCAGGAGAAGACCTTCGGAGCCTTGATCGCGTCGAGGTCGATCTCGGCAGCGAGATGCTTCGGCAGCACGCGCGGAATGTTTTCGGGGAAGCCGCCGCCGGTGATGTGGGCAAGCGCCTTGATCGAACCGGTTTCGCGGATCGCCTTCAGGAGCGGCTTCACATAAATGCGCGTCGGCGTCATCAGGAGATCGGCAAGCGTTCCTTCGCCGAACGGGGCAGGGGCATCCCAGGCAAGGCCCGAGAGCGCGACGATCTTGCGCACCAGCGAGTAGCCGTTGGAGTGGACGCCCGACGAGGCGAGGCCGAGGATGACGTCGCCTTCGGAGATGTCGCCGGCCGGCAGCAACTGGCCGCGTTCGGCAGCGCCGACAGCAAAGCCCGCGAGGTCATAATCACCGCCGGAATACATGCCCGGCATTTCGGCGGTCTCGCCGCCGATCAGCGCACAGCCCGCTTCGCGGCAGCCGCTGGCAATGCCGGCGACGATGGCCGCACCCTGGTCCGGGTCGAGCTTGCCGGTCGCGAAGTAGTCGAGGAAGAACAGCGGCTCGGCGCCCTGGACCACCAGGTCGTTGACGCACATGGCGACCAGGTCGATGCCGACGGTGTCATGCTTGTTGGCGTCGATCGCGATCTTGAGCTTGGTTCCGACGCCGTCATTTGCGGCAACCAGAACCGGGTCGGTGAAGCCTGCTGCCTTCAGGTCGAACAGGCCGCCGAAGCCGCCGATTTCGCCATCGGCGCCGGGGCGCCGCGTCGAGCGCACATGCGGCTTGATCTTCTCGACCATCAGGTTACCGGCGTCGATATCCACGCCCGCGTCGCTATAGGTGAGGCCGTTCTTTCCCGACTGGCTCATGCTCGTTCTCCAAGGCTCGTCGTGCGACAGGTATTTTGCGGATGCGATTGGCACGGCAGGCAAGGGAGTGCAAGCCGAGAGCATGCATTGGCGGCGTTTTTTCAACATTTTGCCCATATCCCACGGTAGAAGCGGAACAGCATGGCTCCAAACCGCGCGGTGCCGCCCGGTTGGACTTGACCGGCGCCCGCGCCGCCCCCTATCTCCTCTAAAGGGTTGTGATACGCGTTCGGCGCGTGCAGCGCGCGAGAGCGAGATGAGGAAGAGTGTGCGGTTGCCCGCCCGCATCCCGCTTTCGCTGATGAGAAACGACCACGTTTATGATTTTGGATCGATCCGACCCAAGATGATCGTGGTCTAAGGGAGTGTCATGGATATCAAGGTCAGCGGTTCCGGATTGCAGCGCCAGGTCATCTTCTGGCTGCTGGTGCTTGGCGCCTTCATTGCCTTCCTCATGGTCTTCAGCTCGATCCTGCTGCCGTTCCTTGCCGGCATGGCGCTTGCCTATTTCCTCGATCCGGTGGCCGATCGTCTCGAGCGCCTCGGCCTCAGTCGCCTGATGGCGACGGTCGTCATTCTGATCGGCTTCGTCGTCGTCTTCGTGCTGGCGCTGATGATCATCATTCCCGTGGTCGTCAGCCAGGCTTCGGACTTCATTGCGAACATTCCCGGCTATGCATCCAAGTTGCAGGTGCTCGTCAATGAAGCGCAGACGCGGCTCATTCCCGATTGGCTGGCGAGCCAGATGCCGTCGATCAAGCAGAGTTCAGGCAAGCTGTTGGAGCAGGCGGCGGCCTTCGTCGGCACGCTCTTCCAGCAGATCTGGAACTCCGGCGTGGCACTGCTCGACGTCATTTCGCTGCTCGTCGTGACGCCCGTCGTCGCCTTCTACATCCTGCTCGACTGGGACCGGATGGTGGAGAAGGTCGACAGTTGGGTGCCGCGCGACTACGTCTCGGATGTGCGCCAGATCGCCCGCGACATGAACGCGACGATCGCCGGTTTCGTGCGCGGTCAGGGCTCGCTCTGCGTCATTCTCGGCCTCTACTACGGTATCGGCCTGTCTTTGGTCGGCCTCAATTTCGGCCTGCTGATCGGCCTCTTCGCCGGCATGATCAGCTTCATCCCCTATGTCGGCTCGATGGTCGGCCTCGTGATTGCCGTTGGCGTCGCCCTGGTGCAGTTCTGGCCGGACTATCTCTGGATCGGCCTTGTCCTTGCCGTCTTCTTCAGCGGCCAGTTCATGGAGGGCAACATCCTCCAGCCGAAGCTGGTCGGTAAGAGCGTCGGCCTGCATCCGGTCTGGCTGATGTTTGCCCTGCTCGCCTTCGGCGCTCTCTTCGGCTTCGTCGGCCTGCTGGTGGCGGTGCCGGCGGCAGCGGCCATTGGTGTGCTTGTCCGCTTCGGCATCCAGCGGTACCTTGATAGCGATCTCTATCACGGGCACGGCAAGGCAGTGGAAAAGAAGGCGAAGAGCGACAAGGCCGCCTGATTTCCGACGATTGTCCCGAGTACAGCATGACAAAACGCCCATTTGAACAAATCCCCCTGGCCTTCGGCCACGACCCGGCGACGGGCCGTGAAGACTTGCTCGTCTCCGACAGACTGAGCGCGGCGATCGCCATCGTCGACCATTGGCCGGAGTGGCCCTCGCCGGTGGTCATCATCGCCGGGCCGGTCGGCTCGGGCAAATCGCACCTCGCCAGCATCTGGAAGGAGCGGGCAGGGGCTGAGGTCATCCACCCGCTCGCCGGCTCCGATGCTGCCGTCATCGCGGCGGAACGGCCTGTTCTCTTCGAGGACGCCGACCGCAGCGGCTTTGACGACACGACGCTGTTCCACGTCATCAACAATGTGCGCCAGCATGGCACCGGTCTGTTGATGACGACCCGGCTCTGGCCGATGTCCTGGCCGGTGACCCTGCCGGATCTGCGTTCTCGCCTCAAGGCTGCGACCGTCGTCGAGATCGGCGAGCCGGATGACGAGTTGCTGACGCAGGTGCTGATCAAGCTCTTCGCCGACCGCCAGCTCTTCGTCGACGAGCGGCTTGTGGGTTACATCGTTCAGCGCATGGAGCGGTCGCTCGAGGCGGCGCAGACGATCGTCGAACGCATCGACCATCTGGCGCTTTCCCGTAGCACCAAGCTCAGCCGGGCGCTCGCTTCGGAAGTTCTCGAAGAACTGGGGAATCAGCGGCGTTCCGATTGACTGTCACAGAACCGTCGTCAAACTGAGATAGCCGGTGCAACCGGAGCAATGGGATCGGATGAGCATGGACAACGCGGTATCGGCGGTGAACGAAAACCAGGCAGCGGTGGAGGATGTCGATCTGCTGGCCAGCCCGCAGCGCTTCATCAATCGCGAGTTCTCCTGGCTGCAGTTCAATCGTCGGGTGCTTGAAGAGACGCTGAACACCGCACATCCGCTGTTGGAGCGCATCCGCTTTCTGTCGATCTCAGCCGCCAATCTCGACGAGTTCTTCATGGTGCGCGTCGCGGGTCTGGAAGGCCAGGTGCGCCAGGGACTTTCCATGCGTTCGCCCGACGGCAAGACCCCGGTCGAGCAGCTCGAAGACATCCTCAAGGAAATCGACAACCTGCAGATGGAACAGCAGGCCTCGCTGGCCGTCCTCCAGCAG
Source organism: Ensifer sp. SSB1 (assembly GCF_016652895.1). Taxonomy (NCBI): domain Bacteria; kingdom Pseudomonadati; phylum Pseudomonadota; class Alphaproteobacteria; order Hyphomicrobiales; family Rhizobiaceae; genus Ensifer; species Ensifer sp. SSB1. The sequence continues at coordinate 5,478 of NZ_JAEPRP010000072.1, read as the reverse complement.
TATCTCGCCAAGGAAGACATCCTGATCGTGCGTCCGGCATCACTGTCGGCGCAGGACAGGAGCTGGCTTGCCAACGAGTTCGACCAGTCGATCTTCCCGGTGCTGACGCCGCTCTCGATCGACCCGGCCCATCCGTTCCCGTTCATTCCAAACCTCGGCTTCTCGATGGGTCTGCAGCTCGTCAGCAAGACCGGCCGCGAGCCGATGACCGCGCTCTTGCGCCTGCCGGTGGCGCTCGATCGCTTCATCCGGTTGCCCGACGTCAAGAATGTCATCCGCTACATCACGCTTGAAGACGTCGTCAGCCAGTTCATCGACAGGCTGTTTCCCGGCTACGAGGTCAAGGGTTCCGGTACGTTCCGCATCATCCGCGACAGCGATATCGAGGTGGAGGAAGAAGCCGAAGACCTGGTACGCTTCTTCGAAACGGCGTTGAAGCGCCGTCGCCGCGGTTCGGTGATCCGCATCGAGACGGATTCGGAGATGCCGGCGTCACTGCGCCAGTTCGTCGTGCAGGAACTTGGCGTTCCGGAAAACCGCATCGCCGTTCTGCCGGGGCTCCTGGCGCTCAACACGCTCTCGGAGATCACCAAGGCGCCGCGCGACGACCTGCGCTTCGAGCCCTACAATCCGCGTTTTCCCGAGCGCGTGCGCGAACATGCCGGCGATTGCCTGGCCGCGATCCGCGAAAAGGACATGGTGGTCCACCACCCCTATGAATCCTTCGACGTCGTCGTGCAGTTCCTGTTGCAGGCGGCGCGCGACCCGGACGTCGTCGCCATCAAGCAGACGCTCTACCGGACTTCCAACGACAGCCCGATCGTGCGCGCGCTGATCGACGCGGCCGAGGCCGGCAAGTCGGTGACGGCCCTGGTCGAGCTCAAGGCCCGTTTCGACGAAGAAGCCAACATCCGCTGGGCGCGCGACCTCGAACGCGCCGGCGTGCAGGTCGTCTTCGGCTTCATCGAATTGAAGACCCATGCCAAGATGTCGATGGTGGTCCGGCGCGAAGAGGGCAAGCTCAGGACCTACTGCCACCTCGGCACCGGCAACTACCATCCGGTAACGGCGAAGATCTACACCGACCTGTCGTTCTTCACCTGCAACCCGGTGATCGCCCACGACATGGCGAACATCTTCAATTTCATCACCGGTTATGGCGAGCCGGAAGCGGGCATGAAGCTCGCCGTCTCGCCGCACACCCTGCGCCCGCGTATCCTCAGGCACGTCGACGAAGAGATTGAGCATGCCAAGGCCGGCCGCCCGGCAGCGATCTGGATGAAGATGAATTCGCTCGTTGATCCGGAAATCATCGATGCGCTCTACAAGGCGAGCCGCGCCGGCGTCGAGATCGATCTCGTGGTGCGCGGCATCTGCTGCCTGCGTCCGCAGGTCCCGGGTCTGTCCGACAATATTCGCGTCAAGTCCATCGTCGGCCGTTTCCTCGAACATTCCCGCATATTCTGCTTCGGCAACGGCCATGGGCTTCCATCGGAAAATGCCCTTGTCTATATCGGCTCGGCGGATATGATGCCGCGCAATCTGGACCGGCGGGTCGAGACGCTCGTGCCTCTCATCAACCGGACTGTGCACGAACAGGTTCTGTCGCAGATCATGCTGGGCAATCTCATCGACAACCAGCAGAGCTACGAAATTCTTCCTGATGGCACGTCTCGCCGGATGGAAGTCGGCAAGGACGCCGAGCCTTTCAACGCACAGCACTATTTCATGACCAATCCCAGCCTCTCCGGCCGGGGTGAGGCCCTGAAGTCCAGCGCACCGAAGCTCATAGCCGGCTGGAAAAGCGGCTGGCACAAATAAACTGGAATTGCATGGTCGAGTCTGAAGCGCAGGGGCGTCTGCCCGGCATCCGCCCGGTTTCTGTTATCGATATCGGTTCGAACTCCATCCGCCTTGTCGTCTATGAAGGCCTGAGCCGTTCGCCGGCCATGCTGTTCAACGAAAAGGTGATGTGCGGTCTCGGCAAGGGCATCGATGCCACCGGACGAATGGACGAAGAAAGCGTCGAGCGCGCGCTGAAGGCGCTGCATCGCTTCCACGCGCTCTCCAAGCAGGCGCGTGCGACGTCGATGTATGTGCTGGCGACGGCCGCCGCACGTGAAGCGAGCAACGGCCCGGCCTTCATCGAGAAGGCGGAGGCGATCCTCGGTCACAAGGTCCGCATCCTCACAGGCGAGGAGGAGGCCTATTACTCCGCGATGGGCATCGTCAGCGGCTATCACGATCCAGATGGTGTCGTTGGCGACCTTGGCGGCGGCTCCCTGGAACTCGTCGACGTCTCCGGCACGAAGATCGGCAAGGGCATCACCCTGCCGCTCGGCGGCATTCGTCTGTTCGAACACAGCAACGGCTCGTTGACGAAAGCGCGTACCTGGGTGCGCAAGTTCATGAAGAATTCGCCGGTGCTGAAGACCGGCACCGGGCGTACCTTCTATGCCGTCGGCGGCACCTGGCGCTCGATCGCCAAGCTGCACATGGAGATCCGCGACTATCCGCTGCACATGATGCAGGGCTACGAGATTTCCTATGACGAGGCGATGGCGCTGCTGCCGGAAGTGATCGAGCCGAAGAACATCAAACCCTCGGCCTATTCGACGATCTCGAAGAGCCGCCGCAGCCTTCTGCCCTTTGGCGCGATCGCCATGCAGGAGGCGCTGTCGATCATGAAGCCGGAGCGGATTTCCTTCTCGGCGCTCGGCGTGCGCGAAGGCTATCTGTTCTCGTTGCTCAAGGACGAGGAACGCGCCCAGGATCCGTTGCTGACGGCGGCGAACGAGATTGCCATCCTGCGGGCCCGCTCGCCCGAGCACGCCCGTGAACTGGCCGACTGGACCGGCCGCATGGTGCCGTTCTTCGGGATCGAGGAGACGGAAGAGGAAAGCCGGTATCGCCAGGCCGCCTGCCTGCTCGCCGATATCAGCTGGCGCGCGCATCCGGATTATCGCGGCCTGCAGGCGCTGAACATCATCGCCCACTCGACCTTCTCAGGAATCACCCACGCCGGCCGCGCCTATATCGCGCTTTCCAACTACTACCGCTTCGAAGGCCTGAATGATGACGGCGCGACGAACGCGCTTGCCGGGATCACCACGCCGCGCCTGCTGGAGCTGGCGAAGCTGCTCGGCGGCCTCTTGCGTGTCGCCTATCTCTTCTCGGCATCGATGCCCGGCGTTGCGCGGAACCTGACGTTCCGCAAATCGTCTCTGCCGGACGTGGATCTGGAAATCGTGGTTCCGGCCGCCTACTCAGAGTTTTCCGGCGAACGACTGGATGGGCGCCTGCAACAGCTTGGCAAGCTCACCGGCAAGCGGCTCGCCTTCCACTTCGAAAGCTGAGCTGAAGAAAATCCCGGATCGAACGGGCAGGGCGCGCGAACTTCGGTTCGCGCGCCATTTTTTGATTATTCGGCCTTCAGGAAGTCGCCGACTTCGAGCAGCACGAACTCGTTGTCGTCGGCCTTGTCGAGCGAGCGACCGGCCGAGAACGGCAGGTTGTTGTCGTTGCCGACGATAATATGGGTCTCATCGACGCGGTCGACGTTCTCGATGGTGACGAAAGGCATGTCGTAGAAGCCCTCGCCGCCGCCCTGGCGCTTCCTGTTGTCCGGGTCGGCGATCTTCAAGAGGTCGATGTAGCCGATCTTGCGCACCGCCTTGCCGACATTGCTGTCGTCGAAGGCGATCTTGTAGATGCGTTTGACCTTGGAGCCCGTTGCGAAGCAGTCCGGCTTCGGGTCCTTCGGATCGGCGCAGGCCTTGTCGACCGTGCCAGCGCCATTGTCACGCTCGATCACCAGCGCGGTCTTGTCGTCGAGCATGTTGAAGTCGCCGATCGCCTCACCACCTTCCGCCAGCGGATAGAGCCAGCTGCGGCCGGTCCAGGCTTTGCTCGCAACATCGAGTTCGATGATGCGCAGCGCGGGGCGGCCATCGGTCTGCTCGACCGTTTCGCTGTCGGTCCAGATCGGGCCTTCGAGCAGGCCGTAGAGCTTGCTGCCGTCCTTGGAAAGCGCCATGCCTTCATAGCCGCCGGAACGCTTCAGGTTGAAAGCGGGCGTCTTCTTCGATGGATCGCCCTGCAGCGTCAGCGTCGGATTGTCGGGCGAAAGCACCGGCTTGCCATCGACCGTGGTCGCGATCACGTCCGTCAGTTTGCCGTCGAGGTCGAACTTGAGGATGTAGGGCCCGAATTCTTCGCCAACCCAGAAGCCGTCGGTGACCGGCTGGATCGATTCGACGTCGAAGTCAGCGCCAGTGAGATAACGCTTGTCGGAGCCTTCCATGACGATCGGGAAGGGGGCCTTCTTGTCCGGGTCGGTCAGGAACAGCGTCTTCAGGGCTTCGACCTTGCCGCCATCCCAGTCCATCTTCACGTGATGCAGCATCAGCATGGCGTCGCTTGAGTTCAGCTTGCTGCCGAAGCCGTTGTCGGAGAGGCTCCAGAATGTACCGTCTTCCATCGCCTTGATGCCGGAGAAGCCCTGCATCGGCTGGCCGTCGAAGGGAAGCGACAGGCCGGTCAGGCGAACGCCATCCTTGCCGGGAACGGTACCGAGCGCTTCGGCGCGCTTGCGGTCCGCGGTGGTGAACTTGCCGGAGGTCTTGAGATACTCAGGCGCGTCCGCAGGGGCGGCGATGATCGTGTTCGCCGGCAGGATTGCGTGACCCTTGAGGGTCGCGGTGAAGGACTTTTCCTCGGCCGAGGCGGCCATCGTCATCAAGAGAGAAAGAGCCGCGGTGGCGAGAAGCGTTTTCGTCATGAAAGTCACCCTGGGTTGGAGCCTTCTGCATGTCTCCTTGGATCGCCCTCGATCCAAGGAGACAGACATGCAGCAAATTCGACGTGCCACAGCGACCGTTGCGCGTCTTGAGACACGCGGTGCTGCAGTCCGCAACCCGATAGGCGGCTATGATGACGGTTGGGTGATGCTTGCTTTACAACCCGATGAAGCTTTGGTGACAGGCTCAGCCTGCCATGGCGAGGCTTGCCCAGCGTCCGGGCGTGATGCCGTAGGCGCGCTTGAAATGGCGGGTGAAATGCGCCTGATCGGCAAAGCCGGTTTCGAGCGCAGCGCCTGCAAGACTTTCTCCCCTGGCGATCATCTGGCGGGCACGCTCCAGTCGGCGCATCAGGAGGTAGCGATGCGGGCTGGTGCCGAGAACCCGGCGGAATTGCCGGGCCAGCGTAAAGCGATCGAGCCCGCTGACCGCCTCGAGTTCCTGGGAGCCGACCGGGCGTTCGAGGTTGGCGCGAAGGAATTCGGTTGCCTCGAGAACGGCCTGCTTGTCGGCCTTTCCAGGCTTGGTGTCCCTGGCGCCGGCGTGGCGGTAAAGGCCCTCTGCGATCCGCACGAGGATGTCGTCGAGCGCCAACTCGTCGATGCCATTGTCGAGATCCATCACGGCTTCTCCGACCGCCTGCCGCAGGGCCTCGTCACCCACGACCGGTGCTGCCACG
>NZ_JAEPRP010000365.1:0-1456 GCF_016652895.1 Ensifer sp. SSB1 | reverse complement strand
GCTTCTTCGGCAGGCTGAAGAACGAACTCTTCTACGCTCGGGATTGGTTGAATACGACCATCGACGATTTCATCGCAGCGCTCAACGCCTATATCCGCTGGTACAACGACGCACGGATCAAGATCTCGCTCGGCGCACGGAGCCCGAGGGAGCACCGCATAACTCTGGGAATCGCTGTCTAACCAGTCCAAGTTTTCTGCCGCACCCCCAGTGGGTCAGTTTTAAACCGACGTTGACACCTGAGGAAAGTACTCTTTCAGCGCTGCCGTCATTCGATTGGTGACACGCCGCACTTCGTCGACCAACATGCGCCGCTGCTGGACGAGCTTCTCGAGCTTGCGCATGGCGCCGCTCTGCGGCCGTAACACACACAATTTCTCGGGATGGCGCAGCAGCAGGTCGAGCGCGAGCTCGGCGTCGGTCGGATCGTCCTTGGCGCCGCTCACGCAAAAGGTCGACCTGTAGTTGGCAAGCGTGGTCGGGTTCACGGGGAACAGCACCAAGAAGTCATGTCGCCGCAGCGCAGACACCAGCGGGCCGCGGGCAATCTCCAGGCACACGGCGATCGGCCGGCCAGCGAAGCGCTCCCGCAGCTCCCCCGCCCATCGCTCTATCGCTTCGGGCTGGTGCGCGATGACGCTACGCTCGTACTCGCCGCTGGCGGCAGCCTTCAAACAAATGTCGTGCTTCTGATCGGCCCAATCGATCCCGACGAAAGCAGCATAGCTCTGATCAGCTGACGATTTCATGAGGAACCTCCTCGGTGCTAAAGTTGGAGGTCAGGACGTGCGAGCCGGGCTGAGCGAAGGCAATATAGGGGGCCGTGCAGGGCATACCCTGAGTATTCGTTGAGCGCCCGGCGCACCCGCGGACTCGAATGTAAGTTAGTGAGCATCAGCATGCTGCTAGTTGGATATTCGTAGTCCGCGGGCGCATGTCCTGGTTCGACCAGCAGATACCTGCCGGCTGTGATGAGTATCACTCCGAACCAGAACGGACTCCTCTATATCACTGCTGCAGCGGACGCGCGCAAGCGCACGCCGCTGAGCACAGCGTTATGCACCATAGTCCATCCGCGGTGATCGAGCCATCGTGAAGGTCAAGGAGCTCATCGATTTGCTCGAAGCCGATGGATGGGTTTTGGTCCGGACGAAAGGCAGTCACCGTCAGTTTCGTCATCCGACGAAGAAAGGAACCGTGACGGTGGCGGGCAAGCCTAGCATTGACATGCCAGCCGGGACGCTAAACAGTGCTTTGAAGCAGGCAGGTTTAAAGAAAGACAGGTGAAGTATGCGATATCTCGTAGTAGTCGAAAAAGGCCCCGAGTCTTACGGCGCGTACGTGCCAGACCTTCCTGGATGCGTGGCTGCAGGGGAAACGAAGGAAGAAGCTCTTTCTCTGATCCGAGAGGCAATCGAGTTTCATCTCGAAGGTCTCAAGGAGGAAGGACAGCCCA
>NZ_JAEPRP010000068.1:0-35613 GCF_016652895.1 Ensifer sp. SSB1 | reverse complement strand
CCGCGACATCTCGCCCGAAACGCTCGACGCCCTCCAGAACAACGATCCAGGCTGGGTGCGCCGGGTCTCGTTCGACGTCGAGGGTCTTCGCCGCGAGAGCCGCAGGATCGAAGAATTCGCCGATTGCCGGGTGGCAAAGCGCGTGCTCGCTGAAGCGCGGGACGCGTGCTCCCACCTTGAACTCGTCGTGCACATGCCGTTGGCGGTCAGTATACGTGCCGATCGCCTGCTTTCGGCGGAACTCGGTCTCTCGCGCAGGAGGCTCACTCGGCTGGAGGAAGAGGAGCGGCTGACACTGCAGTCCAGTTCCCGCAAGGCTTTGCAACGGCCGATACGGGATGGCCTACGGGTGGTTGTAGATCTCTCGGAGGAACGCGATCATGACGAAATCGCCGATCGCGCGCGGGGCATATTGCTGCCTGCATGAACGAATTAGGGGAGCGTCGGCCCTATGCCGGCGCTTTCTGCCGAAAGGTCAGAACTTCACACCGACGCCGACGGTGAACTGGTGCTGATCGAGATCGACGTTGACGCCGCGGAAGTCCTTGTCGCCATAGTCGTTGTAGCGATACTCGGCGCGCCCGAAGACGTTGTCGGTGAACGAGTAATCGACACCGGCACCGATCGTCCAACCGTTGAAGGTCTCTTTTTCCTTCGACGCTCCGGGCACGTCGACGAAGCCCCGGGTAACCGCCCAGCCACCTGCCCCGTAGAGCAGCGCCTTGTCGTTCAGCACATAGCCGACGCGTCCGCGGATCGCGCCGGAAACATCGGTTCCGGCTTTGACGGAGGTCCCGCCAAGATCGAATCGCTTGTCATTCCAGTTGTAGTTGACGTCGCCCTCAATACCGTAGACCCAATCACCCTGCTGGTAATTGAAGCCGGCAAAGGCACCGAGCAGACCGCCATTGAAATCTTCGGAGCCGCGGCCGCCGGGCGCGCTGAAATCGCCGTTCAGCCAGCCGCCACCGCCCTGGAGACCGACGTAACCGCCGGTCCATACGAAAACGGGCGGCGTTTCGGCAACTGGCGCCGGCTCCAGCGCCGGCGTCAAGTCTGCCGCCATCGCTGTTTGACAGAATGCAGAGGCGGCCACGATTGCAACAAGCACATTCCGGATCATCACAGATGCCTCCTGTTGTCCTCGGCAAAACATTAGCAACTTATTAAGTTGAAGTCTGCCCAAAAGGCTTTGCAGTCGTCATCGAAAGGATCGAATCATCTCGATACCGGTGATTTAGGCGCTGGTCCTCAAACTACAAGGTGGCGCCCCACGCCACCGGCCGATTCGTGATCCAAAGGCGGGTCACTGGCCTGGGATTCGAGCGCCCTCCAGGCGGTCTCCGGCCCGAATATCAAGCCGCTTGACGGTACCGGCATTGAGTTCGAGAACGAAGGCGACCGGCTCACCGGAATCAATGATCGCCTCGGAAAATGGCACGGCGTCCTCGCGGATCGTCCGCACAACGCCCCTGTTGTCGATGAACAGCATGTCGAGCGGAAGATAGGTGTTCTTCATCCACATCATCACGCGGCGGGTTTCACCGAAATCGAACAACATTCCGTGATCCGGCGCCATAGAGCGGCGAAACATCAGTCCCTGCTCGCGCTGGTCGGGATCGACGGCCAGTTCGACAGTCAGTTCGTGCACCTTCCTGTTCGCGGTTACGAGCCGCATCTTGTCCTTGGGAAAGGCCACCTCGGCCAGCGCCGCTACGGTGAAGGCGAACAACAAAAAAAGCGCCAGCAGGGCGCTTTTTCCGGAAAGGTTTCGTGCGGCGAGCATCAGTGCGACCGGCTCGTCGGCGACGGACCATCCGGATGTATTTCGGCAGCCATCAGGCCCTTTTCGCCATCGCCGAAGCGAACGAGAACCACCTGGCCGGGACGAAGCTCGGTGAGACCGAAGCGCCGCAGGGTCTCCATGTGAACGAAGATATCCTCTGTTCCTTCGCCGCGCGTCAGGAAGCCGAAGCCCTTGGTGCGATTGAACCACTTGACGAGCACCCGCTCGAGGCCGCTGGTCGGCGTCACCTGGACATGGGTGCGCACCGGCGGAAGCTGCGACGGGTGCACCGCCGTCGACTGATCCATCGAGAGGATACGGAACGCCTGGTAGCCGCGGTCCCGCTTCTGGATGAGCGCCACGACCCGCGCGCCCTCAAGAACCGTCTGGTAGCCATCGCGCCTCAGGCAGGTCACGTGGACCAGAACGTCCTGCATGCCATTATCCGGCACGATGAACCCGAAGCCCTTGGCGACATCGAACCATTTGATCACGCCAGTGATTTCGATGAGGTCGAGAGCATCACTGCCAAAGTCGTCACCATGCATGACGTCTTTTGAAGATGTCCTATCCGCCATTCTCTCCCAGCCCCTCGTTTACGCGCGACTACCGATACGGTTAACTGATTCTTATTGACCAGAATAACATCGTCCCGCCGCGGATACGCAAGACCCTCGGCATATTTTGGCCGAGATCTAATATGCGGACGCAGCCTTGCCTCTGGCTTGCTGGCAGCCCACTATACGCCATCTTCTGCAAAACAGGGACATTGCAATGCGCTATCTGCACACGATGGTTCGCGTCAACAATTTGGATGCGGCCTTGAACTTCTACTGCACGCTTTTCGGCCTGACCGAAATCCGCCGTTACGAGAACGAGAAAGGCCGCTTCACGCTCGTTTTCCTCGCCGCTCCCGGCGACATCGATCGTGCACGCGGGGAGCTCTCGCCCTGCCTCGAACTCACCTACAACTGGGATACGGAAGAATATGCCGGCGGCCGCAATTTCGGCCATCTCGCCTATGAGGTCGACGACATCTACGGTTTCTGCCAGCACCTGATGGAAAATGGCGTGACCATCAACCGCCCGCCGCGCGATGGCCACATGGCCTTCGTTCGCTCTCCGGACGGCATTTCTATCGAGATCCTGCAGAAGGGCGAAAACCGTCCGCCGCAGGAGCCCTGGGCTTCGATGGCCAACACCGGCGCGTGGTAAGCCCCGCGCAATTCTGACTGGCGATGATACCTGTGTGCAGTCGGCAATTCCGGTTGGCATGGCCGAGTCGCCGATCAGCAGCAGCTATGAATGATCTGGGGCCCGGTCTATCCGGGCCTTTGCATGTTTGAAACATGCGGGCTCAAGGTTAGCGCCGGTTTACAAATCGCGTGTCGTTGAGTATTTTTTCGCGCGAAACGTTGATGCCGGGTCCTATGCGCGATGTCTCGTGGCGGCGACCCCCTTTGTACTTGGCCTGATCTTTTCCCGTGGCGTCTTTTCGGGCCGCCGCGAGAAGCACGAGTTTGTTTGTTCTGAGCGATGTTTCGGAACTGAGACTTAATGCATGACAGGGCGAGGCTTCGCCGATCATGCACGGAGAGCGGGGATAGGACGTTGCAACATCTGGAGACGCAAGGCGCAGTGCTCGCCGCGATTGCGCGGGCGGCAGCTTTATCCGTTTCACTCCTGGCACTGAGCAGCTGCGTGTCGGCTGTTGCCGACGGTGACGTGGCCGCCGAGCTGGGCCTCGAGAGACAGGCGGCAACTCAGACCGCCGAATCGGCCGAGCCGGGCGCTGTCCGCGATGCACAGGTGGCCGCAATGGGCAGCGATCCGCAAGCACAGCAGACCGCCACGGCGCGGGCCCCCACGCAAGGCCAGCCCCTGACAATGCAGAGCACGGGCCTGAGTGCTGCAAATTCAAGTATTTATGGACAGGCTGCGGCGACGCAAGCCATGCCGAGCACCCAGCCGGAAGCCGCTGGAACGGCACCGGCGGGCCAACCCGCCTTGAATGCGACCACAAACAGCCTTTTCAGCGGTGGTCAGCGGCGTCCTCTGCCCATCATGACGCCGCAACAAGGCGCGGCAAACGAAACCTCCGCCGCTCCGTCGGACACGGCGGTCGCCGCCTACGCGCCCACCGAAGCACAGGAGCATGTCCTTCCGGCATCCGTTCCGTTGCCCCTGAGCGCCGAGGCCGCCGCCGGCGGGGAAAAATCGGCCGCACTTCAGGCCGTCGCCAATGCCGAGGTTGCGCCAGCTACGACCGAAGTGGCGGTCGCGGAACCGACGCAGGCGGCCACAGAGGCCAAGGAAAGCGACGGAGACAAGGAAGCGCCGAAGGCTTGGACGCTCGCAACGCTGTTTGCCGGAAAGCGCAAGGAAAAGCAGCAGGAAGCCCAGCGCACTGCGCAACCGGCAGAAAAGAAGACGATTACCACCAGCAATGCGAGCCAGCCGCAGACAGCGTCCCTCGCCTACACGCTGCCAGGCGTCAAACTGAATACGCTCTATAACTTCGAGCATGAAGAGCATCTTAGTGGCGACGACGATGCTCCAGTTCAGGTCGCCTCGCTTTCGGGCCTGGCGCGACTGGCGCCAAGCGGATTGATCCTGCAGACCGAGAAGGTCGATGCCGGCTGCTTCAAGCCCGAACTCATGCAGATGCTGAAGAAGGTGGAATCGCATTACGGCAAGCAGGTCATGGTGACCTCCGGTCTACGCCCCATCAAGGTCAACCGCGAGAAGCAGTCGCTGCATACGCGCTGCGAGGCGGCAGACATCCAGGTTCAGGGCGTCAGCAAGTGGGATCTGGCCGAATTCCTGCGCAGTGTTCCAGGCCGAGGCGGTGTCGGCACCTATTGCCACACGGAGTCGGTGCATATCGACATCGGCACACAGCGGGATTGGAACTGGCGTTGCCGGCGCGGCAAGGGCTAAGGCCAACCACTTGTTTCCATGAGCTATTCCACAGACTCCGCCCCGGGAATGGAGACTGTGGAATTTTTACAGAAATATGAAAATTGCCGCTTGCGGTTCTCAAATCCTCTGGCTATAAGGCGCCCACACAGCGAGTGCGCCCTTCGTCTATCGGTTAGGACACCAGATTTTCATTCTGGGAAGAGGGGTTCGACTCCCCTAGGGCGTGCCACTGTGTCGATCTCTTCCCCCCGTAAAAATTGCTACTTCCTCTGCCTGAAGCAGGCGATTCCGGCCCTCACGGTACCGTTGATTCCAACTAGTCGGGCATCGGATTTTTCTCGCTGTTTTTAACAGGAAAAGCACAAAAATCCTGAGATTGGCGCTTGCGGTATCCAGAGTCGCTGGCTATAAGGCGCCCACACAGCGAGTGCGCCCTTCGTCTATCGGTTAGGACACCAGATTTTCATTCTGGGAAGAGGGGTTCGACTCCCCTAGGGCGTGCCACTGTGTCGATCTCTTCCCCCCGTAAAAATTGCTACTTCCTCTGCCTGAAGCAGGCGATTCCGGCCCTCACGGTACCGTTGATTCCAACTAGTCGGGCATCGGATTTTTCTCGCTGTTTTTAACAGGAAAAGCACAAAAATCCTGAGATTGGCGCTTGCGGTATCCAGAGTCGCTGGCTATAAGGCGCCCACACAGCGAGTGCGCCCTTCGTCTATCGGTTAGGACACCAGATTTTCATTCTGGGAAGAGGGGTTCGACTCCCCTAGGGCGTGCCACTGTGTTGAATTTCCCCCCTGGATTTCAAGCTACATCACTACCGCAAGTTCGGGCGCGTGACCGAACGATCCCATTTCCAACGCCTTGCCGGCGTCCGAGAAGCCTATCGTCGTTTTCGCGGAAAAGGCTTAGTATGCGGCATGCGCGGCAATTCTCAGCGCGAAGCGAGCCTAAAGGCGCCCATCGTCTAGCGGTCAGGACGCCGCCCTCTCACGGCGGTAACACGGGTTCGAGTCCCGTTGGGCGTGCCAAGGTCGCGTCGGAGCTTGCGTCAAGGTAACCCAGATTAGTCCTTGCTCAGCTCGGCGCGAACCCGTTGCCACTCTTGCCAGCAACGTTCCGGGTCGATGTCGCGATAGCCTCGCTGCTCATCCATCCGGCAAGCAATGTCTACGGGGACCGCAATTGCCTCGCAGTTGTCCCTGATCTGAATCACTTCTTCCTCAGTCAAAGGGCTTCCTTTGCCGCTCTCCCGGTTCAAAAGCACCGCTACGAGACTGGGCACCGGGTAGATGATCAGATCTTCGTCCTCACTCATACGCTACCTTTCGAACGCCTCCAGTCGTGTCAGCGCAAAGCACCCGTCAAACCGCCCTCGCCGCGTCCGTAACGCGCAATTGCACGCGACGCTGCCCCTGCCAGAGATCCGCCGAGACCGAACCTGCCACGTGAATGGACGCGCCGCGGCTTGCCAGTAGGAAATCGCCGAGCGGCGTTTCCGTAGCCCTGAATGCGATTCCGTCGAGCCGGCTGCCGTCCTGGCCTTCCAGCGTCACCTTGATGTGGTTGGCTCCCACCTGCCGGCTGTCGCGCAGCCGGTGTTGCGGGAAGGCAAAGACCGGTTGAGGGTGTGCCGAACCGTAGGGGCCTGCTTGTTCCAGGAGATCGATAAGCTCCAGTGTCGCGCCGGATGCCGCGAGCGCGCCGTCGACCTTGAGCGTCTGGATAGCGACCAGGTCGCGTACGGCCGCCTCTGCCCGTTCTTCGAAGAATTGCCTGAGCTTGCCGAGTTTCGAGCGCTCGACCGTGAGGCCGGCGGCCATCGCATGACCGCCGCCTTTGACGAGCAGGCCGCCGTCAACCGCAGCGCGGACCATCTTGCCCATGTCGAAGCCGTTGATCGAGCGGCCTGAGCCGGTGCCCCGGCCGTTCGGATCGAAGGCGATGGCGAAGGTCGGCCGGCGGAATTTTTCCTTGATGCGGGCGGCGAGTAGCCCGACGATCCCGGGGTGCCAGTTTTCGCGCGCCGTGACGATGACCGAGGCGCCCTCGCCCGTGCCGTACTCCGCAAGAACCTCGGCCTCGGCCTCGGCCAGCATGGCGGCCTCCAAGGCCTGCCGGTCACGGTTGAGTTCATCCAGCTGCGCCGCGATCTTTTCGGCCGCGCCAGCATCTTCCATGGCCAGCAGGCGGCTGCCGAGCGCTGCGTCGCCGATGCGGCCGCCTGCGTTGATTCGCGGCCCTACGAGGAAACCGAGGTGATAGGGCGTGACCGGACCGCCGATCGCAGCCTTCCTCAGCAATGCTGCAAGCCCGACATTGCCCATGTGCCGCGCCGCAATCAGCCCTTTGACGACATAGGCCCGATTGAGCCCCTTGAGCGGCACGACGTCGCAGACGGTCGCGAGCGCCACCAGATCGAGCTGCGCCAGCAGATCGAAGGATGCCACTCGGGGGTCGCCGGCACTACGCAGAACGCGCAGCGTGTTGACGAGGACGAGATAGACAACGCCGGCGGCACAGAGATGCCCCTGCCCCGAAAGATCATCCTCCCGGTTTGGATTGACGAGCGCGTGGCAAGCCGGCAGCGCCGAGCCGACCTGATGGTGGTCGATGACGACGACGTCGACGCCACGCTGCGCCGCAACGCCAAGCGCCTCGTGGCTCGTTGAGCCGCAGTCGACGGTCACGATAAGCGCAGCACCGTTGTCGATCAGCTGCTCGATCGCCGCGGGGTTAGGCCCATAGCCCTCGAAAATTCGATCGGGAATGTAAATCTCAGCATCGATGCCGAAATGACGGAGAAACCGGGCCATCAGCGCCGACGAGGCGGCACCGTCGACGTCATAGTCACCGAAGACCACGACCTTTTCACGCCGCTTGATAGCCTGCGCCAGGCGATCCGATGCTTTTCGGCAATCGGTGAGCGTATCGGGATCCGGCATCAGCGACCGAAGGGTCGGATCGAGGAAGCTTGCCGCATCGTCGAGCACGACGCCGCGGCCGGCAAGCACGCGACCGAGCAGATCGGAGTAGCCGTGAATCTGGCTAATGGCGAGCGCCCGGTTCTGGCCCGCCTGGTCAAGCCGCGACACCCAGCGTTGTCCGCTGACCGACTGCTCGACGCCGAGAAAGGCCCGCTGTACCGGATCCACCAATTCTTCCATGCTCGTCCACCCGCTTGGCGCTTAACTTTTCTTAGCGCATAACCCTGAAAATCGTGACCGTTTTCGGAACGGCATACACAGAGATCCACGTTTGGCGGACGTTCTCGGCACCGCCCGGCCCAAATGCCCGAACAAAAAAGCCTCGCCGGCATTCCTGCATGGCGAGGCTCCAATCTATCGGTGTTTCCCAGCGCCGAACGGCTCGAGGTCGAAGCCGCCCTCAGTTCGCCTTCGGGCGTTCGATACGGATGACCTGCGGCTCGCCGACGAGATAGCCTTCGCTCTTGACCGCCTTGATGGCATCGCGAACGGAGTGCTCCGAGGTCGCATGCGTGACCAGAATGATCGTCTGCGGCTCGCCGGTTTCCATCAGCTGCTTGGAGTGCTGCATGATCGATTCCAGCGAGATGCCGTTATCGGCCATGCGGGTGGCGATGCTGGCGAAAACGCCGGTACGGTCGACGACCTTCAGGCGGATGAAGTAGCCGCCCTCGTGGCTCTGGATCTGCGCGCGCTTATAGGGCAGCAACGCATTGGTCGGGCGGCCGAAGGCCGGAACATGCTGGGCGCCGGGACGGCTCTTGGCGATGTCGGCGATGTCCCCAAGCACTGCCGAGGCCGTCGCGTTGCCGCCGGCACCGGGGCCGACCATCAAGAGTTCGCCGAGAATGTCGGATTCGATCGCAACCGCATTGGTCACGCCGTCGACCTGAGCGATGACAGAGTCATAAGGCACCATCGTCGGATGGACGCGCTGCTCGATGCCGCTCTCCGTACGCTGGGCAACGCCGAGGAGCTTGATGCGATAGCCGAGATCGGCCGCCGCATGGATGTCGTCGATCGAGATGTTGGTGATGCCTTCGAGATAGATGTCGTCGGCAGCGATCGCCGTTCCGAAGGCAAGGCTCGTCAGGATCGAAAGCTTGTGCGCGGTATCGTTGCCTTCGATGTCGAAGGCGGGATCGGCTTCGGCGTAGCCGAGGCGCTGCGCTTCCTTGAGGCAGGCTTCGAAGGAAAGCTCTTCCTTCTCCATCTTCGTCAGGATGTAGTTGCAGGTGCCGTTCATGATGCCGTAGACGCGCGAGATCGTGTTGCCGGTCATGGACTCGCGCAGCGCCTTGATCACCGGGATACCGCCGGCGACAGCCGCTTCGTAGTTCAGAAGCGCGCCCTTTTCCTCGGCGATCTTGGCAAGTTCGATGCCATGGGCAGCAAGCAGCGCCTTGTTGGCGGTCACGACATGAATGCCGCGCTGAAGCGCGGCCTTGACCGCCGAATAGGCCGGATCGCCGGCGCCGCCCATCAGTTCCACGAACACGTCGATGTCGGCGTCACGCACGAGCGAAACGGCGTCTTCGAACCAGGCGACCTTCGAAAGGTCGACGCCGCGATCGCGGTTGCGGTCGCGTGCCGTTACGGCCGTGGTCTCGATTGCCCGTCCGCACGTTGTCGCGAGCATCTCGTGACGATCCTGGAGGATTCGCACGAGCGAGGCACCGACGGTACCCAAGCCCGCAATGCCGATTTTGAGGGCATCTGCCATAGCCATTTCCTAACATGTAGAGGGCAAGCCGCGAGGACCGCGGTGCCGGTGTGGAAGGAGGCGCACCTCAAGCACGCCTCCTGACTTATTTCGTTAAGCGGGATGCGGGCGGAAAACCGAATACACTTTTCCTCATCCCGCTCCCATTACCTGTGCGCGTTGAGCGAGATGACGTTGTGCATCGTCTCGTCGGCAGTCGACAGGAATTTCTTGATGTTGCGGGCCGCCTGGCGAATGCGGTGCTCGTTCTCGACGAGAGCGAGACGCACGTAGTCGTCGCCCTGCTCGCCGAAGCCGATGCCCGGGGCAACAGCAACGTCAGCCTTCTCGACCAGGAGCTTGGAGAACTCGAGCGAGCCCAGATGGCGGAACTTCTCGGGGATCTTTGCCCAGGCAAACATCGTCGCTGCCGGCGGTGGCACGTCGAAGCCGGCCTTGCCGAAGCTTTCGACCATGACGTCGCGGCGGCGCTTGTAGACATTGCGCACCTCGGCGATGTCGCTGCCGTCACCATTCAGCGCCTGCGTCGCGGCCACCTGGATCGGCGTGAAGGCGCCGTAGTCAAGGTAGGACTTCACGCGCGTCAACGCCGCGATCAGCCGCTCGTTGCCGACGGCAAAGCCCATGCGCCAGCCCGGCATCGAGAAGGTCTTCGACATCGAGGTGAATTCGACGGTGCAGTCGATCGCGCCCGGCACTTCCAGTACCGACGGCGGCGGCGCGTCGTTGAAGTAGATTTCCGAATAGGCGAGATCAGAAAGCACGATGATGTCGTGCTTCTTCGCAAAGGCGATCACTTCCTTGTAGAAATCGAGGGTCGCGACCTGCGCCGTCGGGTTCGACGGATAGTTGAGGATCAGCGCCAGCGGCTTCGGGATCGAGTGACGCACGGCGCGCTCGAGCGGCGGGAAGAAGGTGTCATCGGGCTCGACCGAGATCGAGCGGATGACGCCGCCCGCCATCAGGAAGCCGAAGGCGTGGATCGGATAGGTGGGGTTCGGGCATAGGATCACGTCGCCTGGTGCTGTGATCGCCTGGGCCATGTTGGCGAAGCCTTCCTTGGAGCCAAGGGTGGCGACGACCTGCGTTTCCGGATTCAGTTTGACGCCGAAGCGACGGGCGTAATAGGCGGCCTGGGCACGGCGCAGCCCGGGAATGCCCTTCGACGACGAATAACGATGCGTGCGCGGGTCCTGAACGACCTCGCAAAGCTTGTCGACAATCGACTGTGGAGTGGGAAGATCCGGATTGCCCATGCCGAGGTCGATGATGTCAGCACCGGCCGCTCGCGCGCTTGCTTTCAAACGGTTGACCTGTTCGAAAACATAGGGCGGCAAACGCCGGACTTTGTGAAACTCTTCCATCTCCAAACCTCGTTTGGCGCACGCTCCCGCCAGCGGCTCAAGCCTTCGCGAAACCGTGCGCTGTGGTGAACGGCCGTCCTTGCGGCCATTGAACGCTTTGCGTCCAAATCACCGGAAAGGCAAGCTCTAATTCTGGATCTGTTTGAGCGTGTCGGCGCCGTGCTGTTCGGCGAGCGTGCGCATTTCCTTAAGCCGACGCTGATATTCCGCTTCCGAGATCGCGCCGGACTTGCGCGCGGCGCCGAGCGACGTCAGGCGTGCCTGCATATCGGTCGCCTCTTCGTTGGTCATCTGTGTCGTCGCTGCCGGCTTCTGGCCGTAGACCGAAGGATAGTTTTCGAAGTTGGCCCCCTGGCTGTTGCAGCCAGCAAGCGTGCCTAACAGAAGGATCCCGGCAACCCAGGTGATGGAACGCTGTTTTCCGACGGCAAGCATACTGGAGACGACCTCTGTTTTGACGGCGCGACGATGCGCTAGCCCTTGTAATCATTTTCGGGCAGAATGTAAAAATACAAAACAAACAAGATGCTGTGGAGGAAGCCGGGTGACAGCAGAGAGGAATGCGGAAGGCACCGCTGGCAGGGACGGCTTCACGGGATTCGACCCCAAATCCGTCGAACCTTACATCGTAAAGGACCCGGAAAGCCTCGCCGTCAACCTCGCCCGCGCCATGGAGCAACTCGGCAAGGCGGCCTCCGCCTGGCTGGCACCGCGTGAATCGGGGCAGAAGTCGGACGTCTTTTCCGAGCCGGTCACCGACATGGTGAAAACGCTCTCCAAGGTTTCCGAATACTGGCTTTCCGATCCGCGCCGCACGCTCGAGGCGCAGACGCATCTGATGGGCAGCTTCTTCGAGATCTGGTCGCGGACCCTCCATCGCATGTCCGGCGATGTCGAGGGGGCAGAGCCGGCCGCTTTCCAGCGCAACGACAAAAGGTTTACCGACGAAGATTGGGTGAAGAACCCGTTCTTCGACTTTATTCGGCAAGCCTATTTCGTCACCTCGGATTGGGCCGAGCGCATGGTCGAGGACGCCGAGGGGCTCGACGATCACACCAAGCACAAGGCGGCATTCTACGTCCGGCAAGTTTCAAGCGCGCTCTCGCCCACAAACTTCGTCACCACCAACCCGCAACTCTATCGCGAAACCGTCGCGTCGAACGGCGCCAATCTCGTCAAGGGCATGCAGATGTTCGCCGAGGACGTAGCCGCGGGTCGCGGAGACCTCAAGCTGCGGCAGACGGACACCAGCAAGTTCGCGATCGGCGAGAATATCGCGATCACGCCCGGCAAGGTCATTGCCCAAAGTGATGTCTGCCAAGTGCTGCAGTATGAGGCGACGACCGAGACGGTGCTGAAGCGACCACTGCTGATCTGCCCGCCGTGGATCAACAAGTTCTATGTGCTCGATCTCAACCCGCAGAAATCCTTCATCAAGTGGGCTGTCGACCAGGGCCACACCGTGTTCGTCATCTCGTGGGTCAACCCGGACGAGCGGCACGCGACCAAGGACTGGGAAGCCTATGCCCGCGAAGGTATCGGCTTTGCGCTCGATATCGTCGAGCAGGCAACAGGGGAACGGGAAGTCGACGCCATTGGTTATTGCGTCGGCGGAACGCTGCTGGCCGCGACGCTGGCCCTGCATGCCGCCGAAGGAGACGATCGCATCCGCTCCGCGACCCTGTTCACGACGCAGGTCGATTTCACCCACGCGGGCGACCTCAAGGTATTCGTCGATGAAGACCAAATCCGCCAGATCGAACAGAACATGAGCGTGACCGGCTATCTCGACGGCTCGAAGATGGCGACCGCGTTCAACATGCTGCGCGCCTCCGAACTGATCTGGCCCTACTTCGTCAACAACTACCTCAAGGGCCAGGATCCCCTGCCCTTCGATCTGCTCTACTGGAATTCCGATTCGACCCGGATGCCGGCTGCCAACCACTCCTTCTATCTGCGCAACTGCTACCTCGAGAACAAACTCTCGAAGGGCGAGATGATGCTGGCTGGGCGAAAGGTTTCGCTCGGCGACGTAAAGATACCGATCTACAATCTCGCGACCAAGGAAGACCATATCGCTCCGCCGCGCTCGGTTTTCCTGGGTAGCTCCTCCTTCGGCGGCAAGGTCACCTATGTGCTTTCCGGCTCCGGCCACATTGCCGGCGTCGTCAACCCGCCGGACAAGGGAAAGTACCAGTTCTGGACCGGCGGCGCGCCCAAGGGCGATTTCGACGACTGGTTCAAGGCCGCGAAGGAAACGCCGGGATCCTGGTGGCCGCACTGGCATCAGTGGATCGAAAAGCTCGACAAGAGACGCGTTCCGGCCCGCAAACCCGGTGGGCCGTTGAATTCGCTCGAAGAAGCTCCGGGCTCCTACGTTCGCGCCCGGGCATGAAACAGCTGCAGGAACAATCTTGATCTTCGACCCACCGCTCGCACAGGCAACCCTGGTGCAGCGCTACAAGCGCTTTCTCTTCGATGCGATCCAGCCCGATGGCGCGGCGTTGACCGGATCCTGCCCGAATACCGGTTCGATGCGCGGACTGACGACACCGGGATCGCGCATCTGGATGTCGGAACACGACAGTCCGACGCGGAAGTACCGCCACATGCTCGAAATCGTCGAAGCCGATGGAACGCTGGTGGGAATCAATACCGGCCTGCCGAACCGGCTTGCGGAAGAGGCTATCCGGCTGGGGCTCGTTTCCGATCTGCACACATACCCAGGTTTCGCGCGGGAACAGAAGTATGGCCGGAACTCGCGGATCGACATCCTGCTTAGCGACCCCGAACGCGGCCTTGCCTACGTCGAGGTGAAGAACGTACACTTCAGTCGCACGGCCAATCTCGCAGAATTCCCGGATAGTCCCACGGCTCGTGGCGCAAAACATCTCGACGAACTCGGCGACATGGTCGAGGCCGGTCATCGCGCCATCATGATCTATCTCGTGCAACGTGGCGACTGCGACCGCTTGAGAATCTGCCGCGACTTCGATCCCGTCTATGCGCAGGCATTCGACCGCGCCATCTCCCGCGGGATCGAAGCCTATGCCGTCAAATGTCAGGTTTCGCCAACGCAAATCCGTCCGAGCGGATTGATGGCAGTGGACGAAGGCGCCCTCGCTGCTCTATGAAATCCGACTTGGAACAAATGAAAGCTTTGGAATGGTGACTTACATCGAGGCAGGGTCCGCCCCCTATAAAAACACCGGCGTTATCCGGCTCTACGGACCGGAAGGTTTTGAAGGCATGCGCAAGGCCTGCCAGGTGACGGCGCGCTGCCTCGACGAACTCGTTTCGCGCGTTCAGCCCGGCGTCACGACCGACGAGATCGACCGCTTCGTGTTCGAATTCGGCATGGACAATGGCGCCCTGCCCGCAACGCTGAATTACCGCGGTTACACGAAGTCGTCCTGCACCTCGATCAACCACGTCGTCTGTCACGGAATTCCGAACGACAAGCCGCTGCGCGAAGGCGACATCGTCAACATCGACGTCACCTATGTCGTCGATGGCTGGCATGGCGACTCGAGCCGCATGTACCCGGTCGGCGAGATCAAGCGCGCAGCCGAACGGCTGCTCGATGTCACCCATGAAAGCCTGATGCGCGGCATTGCCGCCGTCCGCCCGGGCGCGCGCACCGGCGCCATCGGCGAGGCGATCCAGACCTATGCCGAAGCGGAACGCTGCTCGGTGGTCCGCGATTTCTGCGGCCACGGCGTCGGCAAGCTCTTCCACGACGCACCGAACATCCTGCATTACGGCCGCGCCAATGAGGGCCCCGAACTGCGCGAGGGCATGATCTTCACTATCGAGCCGATGATCAATCTCGGCCGCCCGCATGTGAAGGTGCTCTCAGACGGTTGGACCGCCGTGACCCGCGACCGGTCGCTGTCGGCACAGTACGAGCACACGGTTGGCGTGACCGCCGATGGGTGCGAGATTTTCACGCTGTCGCCAGCTGGCCTCTTCAAGCCCGGCGTCAACACACTCGGCGCCGCATGAAGAAGCGTCCTGTCTCCCCTGACGGCGACGAAGCGCCCTCGGCGGACGAAAGGACGTTTTTCCCACAATTACAATTGGACGCAGGACCGCCGGCCAGGAAGGCGCCGGCGCCCGAGGCACATTACCACGGTCATCGCGACAGGCTGCGGGCGCGCTACCGCGAGCACGGCGACGTTACCCTGGCGGACTACGAAATCCTGGAAATGCTGCTGTTCCGGCTGATCCCGCGCAAGGATACCAAGCCGATTGCCAAGGCGCTCATCAGCCGTTTTGGCACGCTTGCCGGTGTTTTCGGCGCGCCGATCGCACTGTTGCAGGAGGTGGATGGCATCGGTGAGGCTGTCGCTCTCGACCTCAAGTTGGTTTCCACGATCGGTCACCGCACGCTGAAGAGCGGACTTCGCGAAAAGCAGCTGCTGTCCTCGTGGAGCGCGGTTATCGACTACTGCCATGCGGCAATGGCCTACGAGACCAAGGAACAATTTCGGATCCTGTTCCTCGACAAGCGCAATACGCTGATCGCCGATGAGGTGCAGCAGACGGGCACGATCGACCATACGCCGGTGTACCCGCGTGAAGTGGTGAAACGCGCACTCGAACTTTCCGCCACCGCGATCATCCTCGTGCACAACCATCCATCCGGCGATCCGACCCCGTCGCGCGCCGATATCGACATGACCAAGCTCATCGTCGAGACGGCCAAGCCGCTCGGCATTGCCGTGCACGATCACATTATCATCGGCAAGGATGGCCACGTCAGCCTGAAGGGCCTGCGACTGTTCTGATCGTTCGGGTTCTCATAGCCCATTCCCATGACGAAAGGGCCTATCTAGCGTCCCTGCTTCAGGAACACGGTGCGAGGACGCGTGGTTCCGACTTGGGAACTCACAATAGCAAGGGCCAACATCTAGAACGGGCCATCCCCGTCTGACGCCGTCGCCGCCGAGCGGGCGTCCTCAACAACCATGTGCACGAACTGCAGCTTGGCCACTGTGGGTTTCGACATCACGAACGGGTAGAAGTCTGGCTGGCCCATGCTACGCGCCAGTTCGTTCAGCACCATAGTCATTTCGACCCAGGAGTTTAGCAGCGAAAGAAAGCCGTCGGCGCTGGCATCGTCGCGCGCATACAATGCGTCGCGTTCGAACGGTTGGATGACAGCCTCAAGATCCTCAGCATCGAGCCCAAATCCGAATGCAGTTCCCAGGCTGTCGATCATGTGCAGATAGTGCGCCCAGGTTTCTGCCCAATCCTCCCAAGGATGTGTGGAAGCATAGGAGCTGATGTATCGATCCGCCCAGTCTGCGGGCGGACCGTTTTCATAGTTCGTCTTCAACGCGGCGGCATAATCGTCGCGCTCATCTCCGAAGAGGGTACGAAAGCGCTGCAGCCAAGGGCCGCGCAGAACGAGCCGATTCCAATAGTAGTGGCCGACTTCGTGTCGCAAATGCCCCAGGAGCGTGCGATAGGGTTCATGCAGTTCGAGCCGCATCTTCTCCCGCTGGACCGAATCCGCCTCCTCGATGTTGACCGTAATCAAACCATCGGCGTGCCCAGTCAGCACGCGCGGTCCGTTCTCCGGCGAACGCAGAAAATCGAACATCAGACCGTCTTTGTCGTCCGCGTCGAGTTTGGATTTTACGGGCAGGCCGAGCGCCAGCAATTGCGACACGAGCCGCCGCTTCGCCACCTCAAGCAGCCCCCAGTAGCGGGCATTGTCCTCGCAATCGAGGTTCGGAATTGTCCGGTTCAGCCTGCAGGCGATGCAAAGTTCCTCCGGTTCGCTGGCCGTCTGGATCCAGTTGCATTGCGCGGCAGTGTCACGGTTGCTGCAATACTTCAGCAACGGCCGCCCGCCACTCGCTTCCCAAGTGTCCGGCCGCGGGCCGGGCTCAAGCGGCACCAGCGCATCTTCACCGGGCAGGTATCCAAGCGGCGCCTGGCAGCTGTTACAAAACATGTTGCCGAAGAAGACGGGACTGCCGCAGCGGCACACAAAGGTGCGCGAGTACCGCTTGGCCACGTCGCGGTGCTTCCAGTTCGTACCGATCAGGTCACCAAGCGTCTCCAGAAGGCTTGCCACCACATCCTCCGAATTCGGGAATTGGCAATGTCCGCCGGGCCGCTCCGGCCTAAAGCCATTTCGCCCGGCGGAAGAAGCGGTAGAGCGTGCCGCATAGTCCGATGATCACAGCCAGCACGATGAAGTAACCGTAGCGGAACTTCAATTCCGGCATATCATCGAAATTCATGCCGTAAATGCCGGCGATCGCCGTCGGCACCGCCAGGATCGCCGCCCAGGACGCGAGCTTTCGCGAAATCTCCGTCTGTTCGGACTGCCCGATCATCAGGCTCGCCTCAAAGGTGAAAGCAAGAACCTCACGCAGGGCATCGATATCCTCCTGGACACGGCGCACATGGTCCGTAACGTCGCGGAAGAGCGGCTGCAGCGCGGCATCCATGCCCGGAAGATCGACATGTTCGTGCCGACGACAGACGTCGACCAGAGGCACGACCGCATTGCGCAGTCGCAGGAGATTGCGGCGGAGCAGATAGAGACGTTCGATATCGCGCTTGAGCAGGCGTTCCCGCAACAGGCGATCTTCGAGCTCCTCGACCTCTTCGTGGATCGCCTCGATGACTGGCATGTAGTTGTCGACGATGAAATCCAGGATCGAATAGAGAATGTAGTTTTCGCCGTGGGCGAGAGCGGCCGGCGACGATTCACAGCGCTGGCGAACCGCCATGTAAGATGTCGACGCGCCGTGCCTGACGGAGACGACATAGCCTCGCCCGACGAAGAGATGAGTCTCGCCGAAGGCGATTTCGTCGCCGACCATGTGGGCGGTGCGTGCCACGACGAAGATGGAGTCGCCATAGATCTCGAGTTTCGGCCGCTGATGCGCCTTGCAGGCATCCTCGATCGCCAGATCGTGCAGGTCGAACTCCCGTTGAACCTGATGGAGCAGATCCGCATCAGGCTCATGCAGGCCGATCCAGATCACCGTGCCCGGTCGCGACCGCCACATACCGGCATCTTCGATGCGGATATCGCGAACCCTCACGCCGTTCTCGTAGACTGCCGCGGCAACCACACCCGGCCGATGCTCTGGCGGTGCAGCGAGGCCCTCCCCGTCGGGCTGTGGCACGGCTCTGTTCGTAAGCTCCAATCCCATCGTCAGCCTCCCAGGCAAATACGACACCGATGGGCTCGGCATGTCGTAACGAAGCCAAGCATACGCACATTCCCTTATATTCTCATCCGGTTGCTTCGGCTATGAAAACCACTTCATCAAACCGTGGCTTTGACGGTATAGAACCCTGCGAGCGAGAGATTTCGCAATGCACAACGATTCTTCCCTTCAAACGGAAATGCCCATGAACCAGTTCGATCTCATCGTCGTCGGAAGCGGGCCGGCAGGTCGCCGCGGCGCCATCCAGGCTGCCAAACTCGGCAAGAAGGTCCTCGTCATCGAACAGGGCAAACGCGTCGGTGGCGTCTCCGTTCACACGGGCACCATTCCTTCCAAGACCTTGCGTGAGACGGCACTCAACCTTTCCGGCTGGCGCGAGCGCGGCTTCTACGGGCGCGCTTACCGCGTCAAACAGGAGATCAGCGCCGACGATCTGAGGCAACGCCTGATCATCACCCTCAATCACGAGGTCGAGGTTCTCGAGCATCAGTTTGCCCGCAACCGCGTGCAGCAGATGCGCGGCAAGGCGAGGTTCGTTGATCCGACCACGCTTGAGGTCGTCAAGGACGACGGCGAGACCCTGCTCGTCTCCGCCACCAGCATCATGCTTGCCGTCGGGACCAAACCCTTCCGCCCGGACTACATGCCCTTCGACGGCAAGACCGTGCTCGACAGTGACGAACTGCTCGATATCGCCGCGCTGCCGCGCTCGCTCGTGGTCATTGGTGCCGGGGTCGTCGGCATCGAATATGCGACGATCTTTAGCGCGCTCGACACGCACGTAACGGTGATCGATCCCAAGACGACGATGCTCGATTTCATCGACAAGGAGATCGTCGAGGACTTCACCTACCAACTGCGCGACCGCAACATGAAGCTGCACCTCGGGCAGAAGGCCGAGACGGTGGAACGGCTCGACGATGGTAAGGTGCTGCTGACGCTCGACAACGGTCGCAAGATCGTAACCGACATGGTGCTCTTCGCCGCAGGCCGCATGGGCGCGACCGATACGCTCAACCTGCCGGCAGCCGGGCTCGAGGCAGACAGCCGCGGACGCCTCAAGGTCAATCCGGAGACATTCCAGACGTCGGTACCGAACATTTACGCCGCCGGCGACGTGGTCGGCTTCCCGAGCCTTGCCTCGACCTCCATGGAACAGGGCCGCATCGCCGCACGCGTTGCGGTCGGCGCGATCGCCATGGAACCGCAGAAGTATTTCCCCTACGGCATCTATGCCGTTCCGGAAATCTCCACCTGCGGCCTGTCGGAAGAAGAGGTCAAGGAACGCGGCATTCCCTATGAATGCGGCATCGCCCGTTTTCGCGAGACTTCGCGCGGTCACATCATGGGGCTCGATTCCGGCCTGTTGAAGATGATCTTTTCGATGAAGACCCGGCGCCTGCTCGGTGTGCACATCATCGGCGAAGGCGCGACCGAACTGGTTCACATCGGCCAGGCCGTGTTGAACCTCAAGGGCACAGTTGAATATTTCGTCGAGAACACCTTCAACTACCCGACGCTTGCCGAGGCCTACAAGATCGCCGGCCTCGACGCCTGGAACCGCATGGGCGAAATCAAGCAGGAATTGCCGAGAACGTAAGTCGGGAGCAACATATCTGAGCGTTCATCAGACGTTGACAACGGTGGTCGCCGCATTGGTCGGTCCGACAGGTGAATTGCCGAGAGCGATCCGCCCCGTCACTTTCAGAAGTCTCCGTGCCAGCCTTTCAAGCGGACGCGCAAAGATTGCGCGCGTGCCCACAAGACCAGCGAATCGGGTAGCTTTGCCGCTCCTGATAGAGAGACATGAACGACATGCGCATTCTTTCGCTCAATGCCTGGGGCGGCAAGCTCCATTCGCCGTTGATGAAGTATCTCGCGGAGGTCGACGCCGATGTTCTGTGCCTGCAGGAGATCGCGCGCTCGCCCGTGACCGAAGCCGAGTGGCTGATCTATCGCGATGCGGATGTCGACCTGCCGCAACGGGCAAATCTCTTCGACGAGATCGCGGCGGCACTTCCGGGGCATGACGGCTTCTTCTGTCCGACTGCGCGCGGCACGCTCCTGGATGGCGACAGGCCCGTGGCCTCGGAATTTGGACTTGCGACCTTTGTCCGGCGAACGAATTCCGTTATCGGCCAGGCGCTCGACTTCATCCATGGCGGCTTCTCGTCAGAGGGATGGGGCCCACATCCGCGCGCGCGCAATGCGCATTGTATCCGACTGTTCGACCATGATGCCGGCGCGGCAATCACCATCGCCCAAATGCACGGCCTTAGAGAAGTCTCCGGAAAAGGCGACACGCCGGCGCGAAACGCGCAAGCAGACGCGCTGGTGAACCTCATCGGTAAAGTCTGGCCGGGCAAAGAGCGCCTTGTCGTCTGCGGTGACTTCAACGTCCTCTCGGACAGCGTGACCTTCAAGGCACTTGCCGAGTTCGGGTTGACCGACCTCGTGGTTTCTCGCGGCCACACGGATACCCGGACGTCGCACTATCTGAAGAGCGGCCGTTTTGCCGACTATATGCTGGCAAATGCGGCGGTTGACGTCGCGCGTTTCGATGTCGTCACTGAGCCGGAAGTATCCGACCATCGCGCGCTGCTGCTCGAGATCGCCTAGCCGATCTCAACGCGCGGCAGAGACGGCAACTTCATCAACGCCCCACAAATGAAAAAGCCCTGCCGCAAGCGGCAGGGCTTCTCGATTCCTAAGGCTTCGGTCCGATTACTCGGCGCTGTCGTCAGCGGCCTTCTTCTTGGCCGGAGCCTTCTTCTTCGGAGAGGCGGCTTCTTCGCCTTCGGCGGCTTCAGCCTTGGCAGCGGCCTTCTTCTTGGCCGGAGCCTTCTTGGCAGCCTTGCCTTCGCCTTCTTCGTCGTCAGCCGTCAGCTCTTCCTTGGACACCGTCTTGTCGGTTACCGAGATTTCGCCGAGCAGGTGGTCGACGACCTTTTCTTCGAACAGCGGAGCGCGCAGCGATGCAGCGGCGCCGGGGGTGTTCTTGAAGTAGTCGAGGATCTGCTTTTCCTGGCCCGGGAACTGGCGCAGTTGTTCGAACAGCGAACGCTGCAGTTCGTCGTCGCTGACCTGAACGCCGGCCTTTTCGCCGATTTCCGAGAGAACGAGGCCGAGGCGGACGCGACGCTCAGCGAGCTTGCGGTATTCGGCGCGGGCTTCTTCTTCGGTCGTTTCTTCGTCAGCGAAGGTCTTGCCGGCCTGCTGCAGGTCGGTGTTGATCTGGCGCCAGATGTTTTCGAATTCGGCTTCGACGAGGCGCTCCGGCGTTTCGAACTGGTAGAGTTCGTCGAGCTGGTCCAGGATCTGACGCTTGACCTTCTGACGGGTCAGGTTGCCGTACTGGCCTTCGATCTGGCCGCGGACGATTTCCTTCAGCTTGTCAGCCGATTCGAGGCCGAGCTTGGTGGCCAGTTCGTCGTTGATTTCGATGGCCTGAGCGGCAGCGACGTCCTTGACGGTGATGTCGAAGGTCGCTTCCTTGCCGGCGAGGTTTGCAGCCGGGTATTCAGCCGGGAAGGTGACGGTGATCGTCTTTTCGTCGCCAGCCTTCAGGCCAACGAGCTGCTCTTCAAAGCCTGGGATGAAGCGGTTGGAGCCGAGAACCAGCTCAGCGTCTTCGTCCTTGCCGCCGTCGAAGGCAACGCCGTCGACCTTGCCGAGGTAATCGATCGTGACGCGGTCGCCGTCGGCAGCCTTGCCCTTCTTCGATTCGTAGCTGCGAGCGCTTTCGGCAATCTTCAGGATCTGCTCGTTGACTTCTTCGTCAGCGATCTCGACGACTTCGCGCGTCACCTTGATGCCGCTGACGTCCTTGAGTTCGATCGCCGGGATGATTTCGTAGGCAACGGTGAACTCGAGGTCAGCTTCGGCGTTGAGGATCTTGTCGGCTTCGGCCTCGTCCTCGGTCATCGCGATTTCCGGCTGGGTCGCCGACTTTTCGCCACGGCCCGAAAGAATCTCGGTCGGCTTCTCGCGAACGATCTCGTTGACGAGATCAGCCATGATCGACTTGCCGTAGATCTTCTTCAGATGCGCGGCCGGTACCTTGCCCGGACGGAAGCCGTTGATCTTCACACGGTCCTTCACTTCAGCCAGACGCTCGTTCATCCGAGCTTCCATGTCCTTGGCCGGGATAACGACCTTGAGTTCGCGCTTCAGCCCTTGAGCGAGCGTTTCGATAACCTGCATGTTCAAACCTTCATTTCACGTTGACTGTGCTCTTCCCCTTCGAAAGGTCTGGCGAGCACGTGAGCCGATCCATTTGCCGGGAGTGGCTTTACGCAGTTCTGCAACCGTTTTGCAAGCAAAATGGCACTCCAGCCCCCTTCATCCCTGCAGAATCCGGACTTCGGGCGCGATCGCTGATCTGGTGCGGGTAGAGAGACTTGAACTCCCACGCCTTGCGGCACCAGAACCTAAATCTGGCGTGTCTACCAATTTCACCATACCCGCGTTCAGACAATCGCACCGCCTGACCGTATTCCCGCAAGTCCAACCAGCGGAATACCGCGGATACAATGGGCATGCTGAAAGTTCAGGGCTTTCCCGAGCGCGGCGTCTCTATATCACTCGTTTTCGCGGGATCAAAGGGAAAATGCGGAATTCGACGACGGATCGCAGCGCCTCACGGAACCTCAATACAGGGGCTCTTCATAGACCGGGCTTCCATTGACCGCGATCTCACGGATCTGCGCCCTGCCCTTGCCATCAACGCGGATGTTGACGGAAAGCGCCTCGGCATTTCGCGCCTCCTCCAGCGTGCGTCCCTCGCCCTCCGGCACGTAGAAACGCTCGATGCCGTAGTCCACAGTCAAGGGCAGCGACGCCGACGGATAGTAAGAGAACGGTAGCGAACGGAGCACAACGCTGTCGCCGATCGGCGGCAGCGGCTGAAACGACGCTTCCGTCGCCGCCCAGAAGCCGTCAGACTGCTTCTCCAGCCGGACATAAAGCACCACCTCGCCCGATTGCGTTGGCAAGGCACCTTTGAACAATTCCGGCTGCAACCTGGAAATATCGTAGCTCAGAATCACGTAGTCGCCCCTGAGCAGGTCGCGCGGATCGACCGGTACGGTCTTCAGAAGGACGTCCCGCCCGTTTCTGAGAATCGAAGCCCTGCTCTCGATCATGTAGCCAAGGGCCGCTGTCTGTGCGCCGGCAACAAGCAGTGCGGCGAGCAGCGGGTTCAGCCAACGTTTACGCGACGTACCGCCTGTCATCGCGAAGCCTCCGCCTGGCGCGTGCGGGCCATATGCCCCTCGATGCGGATGACCAGCCATGCAATGCACGCCACGACAAGGCCCGAAATCAGGAAGAAGCCCGAGGTGCCAAGCATCGACCCCAGGGTCTCGAATGCGAGATAGAGGAGTTCGCCTGCAAAGGCGATATAGCCGAGATAACGGACTGCGCCGTTCTGCGCACCGGCGAGTGCTATGCCCAGGAGCGCCACCAGCAAGGCGCCTGTTCCGGTCGCAACCTCCGTCGTCAGCCCGACAGCCTCATACTGAAGCCCGGTGAAGCCAAGCAGGGCGAGCGCGAAGGAGTAGAATGCGGGCGCCGAACCCGCATCGAGCGCAAGCTGGCGCACGGGCGACCCTGGGAGCGTCGCCACGAGAAAGGCCACAAGACCGAGGACCGCGAGGCCAACCGCAAAAGCAAGTGACGGACTGTCCAGATAAAGCCAGCCGAGCCAGGAAAGGGCGAGCAGATAGGCCAGATGCCGGGCCCTGCCCGCATCCGTGAAGCGGACCAGCAGAACGACGATCACGGCAAGCACCGGCACCGACAACAAGCGCCAATCAACAACCGTGCTGAACCCATTCTCCGTCAACATGGTGCCGAAATAGAGCCAAGCGAGCCCGCCTGCGACCGTTGCCATAGCCGCGGAGCGAAACGCGAGCGCCGAAAGGCAGGCGCCGACGAACCAGAGCAGTGCAGCATCCGCCGCATCGCCGGACAAATGGTACATTTGCCCGATGAGCGCGATGCCACCGCCAAAGGCGGCCCCCCCCAGAACCAGCGCTGCGGAGGCAAATGTCGTCCTCCCGCTCTGGAGCAGCCAGGCGGCAGCAAAATGGAAGCCCCAGACCAGGGCGACGATGCCTGTGACCCGCGCAAGGCGCGGCAACTCTTCCCAGTTCGCCGCGACGAGCAGCAGGATCGACGCAGATAGCAGAAGGGCCGCCAGCATGAGCAGGACGCGCCCCGCCCGGAATGTCGACTCGCGCCCGTCATACTCGGCAAGCATGGCGCGTGCCGCGTTCTCCTGCAGCAGCCCCTTGTCGATCCAGTGCTTGAAGTCTCGTTCGAGACGTGCGCGGTACATCCTGCCCTCAGCCTTCGGAATCCGATGCTTGAATTGATCCGGTTGTATCACCAACTAACCACGTATCGACGCGGAAACACAATCGCTCTCTCGCGACTGGGGCCCTGCGCCGATCGGGACTGATGAACGGCTTGCGCAATGCGCATATCTTCCATGCGGATATTGCACTGCACAAATCGATTTAAAGCTCCTATATTCAAATCATCAAAGGCGAACGAAGGCATGAAGCCAGACGGTCGCCGGCGGAAACGGCCAACCGCCTCAGCTTGCTGAGAAAGGCCCGACAGAATTCGGTCGAGCGCACTCCTCCTCCCAGCGCTCCTCCGATCAGATTGGCAACACTCCTCCTCCCAGTTGCCAATCACATCAAATGACGCTCGCTGGACCTCCTCCCCCAGCGGGCGTTATTGCTTTTCAGCCCTCTTTCCGCATGTCAGCCGTCGCCATTGCGCATTTGCACAATATTCATGCACACGACCGCCGCATGCGCGCGATGCTATGCATACAGCGCATAGGTGCCATACTGGATCAGCTCTACACCTCAGACCAGCTCCATACTATCTTCAACTCATCGATCGGGGCGGCGCACTCCTCCTCCCAGCGCCCCTCGATTTGGATCGGCGACACTCCTCCTCCCGGTTGCCGATCAGAACAAAGCGACGCTCGCTGGATCTCCTCCCCCAGCGGGCGTTGTTTGTTTTCCGGCCCTGGATTTCGGGCAACAACTCCAGCCACTACTATCCGATTGTGCCATGCGTTTTGACGCCATGCGCGGGGGTGCCGTTGCACAGAGGCTTGCATACCCTGCATGGGTGCGATGCAGCATTGTCTCTGTAACTTCTGCTCAGAACGATTATATTTCAGAGCATCAGATGACGGCCAGCAAGAGAGATGAGCGCTGGCACACGACCCTAGAAAGGATAGGATCATGAACCTCGCACGTTCTTTCAACAATTGGCGCAAGTATCGTCAGACCTGCAACGAACTCGGCCGCATGAGCGACCGTGAGTTGAGCGACCTCGGCATCGGCCGCGGCGACATCCCCTACGTTGCTCGTCAGGCAGTCAAGTAATTCAGGCTGCAGACAGACCCAACAGGTCAACGCCCCCCGGTTCATTCCGGGGGGCGTTTTCTTTTGCCCGGCTGGCGGCAAAACCGAAGGCGCCTTCGCACTTGCGAGACGCCACCTTGCGCTTGGCCAACATCATCGGACCGAGCTACACGCGTGACGTGCGCAACCCGTCCCCGGATGCAAGCGTTCTGGCTTAAATATTCCGTTTTAAGACAATACGTTAGCGGAAGTCAGCTGGCATTTTAATCAATCATTAATTGACGCCCAATTTTGCAGCGGTGCCCATCGATGCGGCGATGCACTGCACAAATGCATAGCAGCTGCATTTTCTTTGCACTCCACCTTCTAATTAGACAAGCGTATAAGAACCTCAACGACGCAGACAGATGGCTGTCGCGACAAACTGATTTTGAGGAAAAGACCATGAACCCGATTCGTATCGCAAAAAGCTGGATCAACTACCGCCGCACCGTCAGCGAGCTCGGCAACCTGTCGAACCACGCTCTCAGCGACATCGGCATCACCCGCTACGACATCCGCAACATTGCGGCTCGTTCCTTCCGTTAATCTCGACGGTTCGAACTGACTTCCAAAACGGCGCCCTTCGGGGCGCCGTTTTCGTTTATTCAAGATTGGAACGAAGGGCCGAGCCATGATAGGAAGCCGGCCATGAGCAAAGACACCTCTTCCCACTCCCCCATCCATGTCATCGGTGGCGGTCTCGCCGGAACGGAAGCCGCTTGGCAGATCGCCCAGGCTGGAGTTCCGGTCATCCTGCACGAGATGCGCGGCGTGCGCGGCACCGATGCGCACAAGACCGACGGCCTCGCCGAACTCGTCTGTTCCAACTCGTTCCGCTCGGATGACGCAACCAGCAATGCGGTCGGCGTGCTGCATGCGGAAATGCGCCTGGCCGGCTCGCTGATCATGAAATCGGCCGACGCCAACCAGGTGCCGGCCGGCGGCGCGCTTGCCGTCGACCGGGACGGATTTTCCGACGCAGTCACCGCGGCGATCGCTGCCCATCCGCTGATCACGGTCGTACGCGAAGAAATCACGGGCCTGCCACCGAGCGAATGGGATCTCGCCGTCATTGCGACCGGCCCGCTGACGGCGCCCGGCCTTGCCGAAGCGATCCGCACGGAAACCGGGGCCGACGCGCTAGCCTTCTTCGATGCCATCGCACCGATCGTCTACACCGAGACGATCGACATGGACGTCTGCTGGTACCAGTCCCGCTACGACAAGGTCGGTCCGGGCGGCACCGGCAAGGACTACATCAACTGCCCGATGACCGAGGAGCAATACAACGCCTTTGTCGACGCGCTGATCGCCGGCGACAAGACGGGCTTCAAGGAATGGGAAGGCACGCCCTATTTCGACGGCTGCCTGCCGATCGAGGTGATGGCGGAGCGCGGCCGCGAGACACTGCGCCACGGACCGATGAAGCCGATGGGCCTGACCAACGCCCACAACCCTACGGTCAAGCCCTATGCCGTCGTTCAGCTGCGCCAGGACAATGCGCTTGGCACTCTCTACAACATGGTCGGTTTCCAGACCAAGCTGAAGTACGGCGCCCAGGCCGAAGTCTTCCGGATGATCCCGGGCCTGGAGAACGCCGAGTTCGCCCGCCTCGGCGGTTTGCATCGCAACACCTACATCAACTCGCCGACGCTGCTCGACGGCACGCTGGCGCTGAAGTCACGGCCGGGCCTGCGCTTTGCCGGACAAATCACCGGCTGCGAAGGCTATGTCGAAAGCGCCAGCATCGGCCTCCTTGCCGGTCGCTTCGCCGCTGCCGAACGCAAGGGCGAGACTTTGGCTGCACCGCCGGCGACCACGGCCTTCGGCGCCCTGCTCAACCACATCACCGGCGGTCACATCGTCTCCGACGATGAGCCCGGGAAACGTTCGTTCCAGCCGATGAACGTGAATTTCGGCCTGTTCCCGCCACTCGATCCGGGAGCGATCACCAAGCCGGAGGGCGCCAAGCGCTTCCGTGGCAAGGAGAAGGCCGCTGCGAAGAAGCAGGCAACGGCATCGCGTGCGCTCACCGATTGCGCCGCGTGGCTCGGCAAATCCGCCTGAGGGCGAACCAGAGATCAGAACGACGAACGGCCCGCTGGCGATACCACCAGCGGGCCGTTTTCTTTTAACCGGACTGCTAAGCCGTTACTCGCTCGCCTGGGCCGTCTGTGGCGAGCCCGTGTCGGGCTGCGCGAATTCCGATTTCGGATTGAAGCTGCCGAGCAGCCAAAGAGAAACCTCGGCCGCCTCGCCTGCGTTCTGAAACTCGAATGCGTTGTCCAGATAGGCAAAATCCGGGAAATGCACGATCAGCCCACGGCCGGTCTCCGAGCTGTTCACCCTGACTTTTCCGGGCTGGATCACGTGGCAGACATAATGCGTGCCATGCGACTGGATGAAGCCCGCCTTGCCGTCGTGCAGCCGCAGAAAGATCGCCTTCCGATCTGCGGTGGAATGCAGCGCGCGGATTGCCTCATCCGGAAAAGCGCGCCCGAATTCGACCATCGCGGAGCCGGCATCGGGATTGTCCCAATCCCGCTCGGCGCGGGCATTCATCCACATGTAGAATGCGCCGGCCAGAACAACGACGGCAATGAGTAACAACCAAAGCATCCGCGGGCGCTCCCCTTCGCTCGGCATGACGCCGATAAACCGCTTCTATACGCCACGAGGCTTGTGCCAATTTGTCGTCGCGTCGGACGCGCCGACGCGAGCGCCTTGGATCTCAGGGGCAGCTTGTCCTCTCCGGCCAGTTGCCTCGCCGCCCTAGAAGCGACGACGCCGAGCTGCACGCCACATCCACCATTGCCGGCGCCATTGTGCCGGGCGGAGCGGCGCCTTCAAGAGTCCGGCACCAACAGTCTCTGCACGGTCGAAGATGGGCTCGGCCAAAGCCAGAGGCACAAATGCGGGGAAATTCGACGGCGAGATCGTCGGCAACTGAGCCCGTGCCTTGGTCAGATGATCCCGTCCGAACCCGGCGAAGGCCCTGATCGCCCGGCCGATTCCGTCGCTGTCTTCGCCGGCGACGAGTGTTTCGCGGTCAAGCCCTGTGGCACGCAGCAGTTCCGCCGGTAGATAGACCTGACCGCGCCTGAGATGCAGCGGCAACAGCATAAGGAGGCCCGCGACAGTCTGCGCGACGCCGGCGTGGCCGGCGGCCTCTGCCGATCTTGCGGCATTCTGCGGGTCCAGCACCAGTGACGAGAGCTGGATCAGCGCTGAGGCGGTCTCGCCGGCATAGCCCTCGAGTGCCGAGCGGTCTTCCATGGGGTCGTCATAGAGATCGAAAATCCGGGCGTCGATCATGTTCTGCAGCACCGCGACCGGCAGTCTGTGCTCGCGAATGCACTGCAGCAGCGCTTCAGCAAGCGGGTGCCCCTCGCCGGAGGCAGCCTCGTTGCCGATGAGATCGCGCCACCACTGCATGCGGATTTCGCCTGGGATCGGCTCATGCACGAGATCGCGGATACGCGCGATCTCCGCGTTAAAGGCATAGAGTGCTGCGAGCGATCGCTGCTTGTCGGCGGGCGCAAGCAGGCAGGCGAGATAGCGGTCGCGGTCCGTATCCCTGAGGTCGGCCAGGATCTGAGCGGAAATGTCTTGCACGTCTTTTCCCCGGACCCCGATCAGACGGCGATCAGCGCGACGGCCACTGCACGCGATTCGGCCAGCATCACATTGTAGGTACGAACCGCAGCCCCGGTGCTCATCGGATCCGAGGACACGTTGACGGCACGGAGCGCGGCCTTCAGATCCGCGGGCAGCGGGCGAATGTCCTTGCCTGTGCCGACGAGCAGCACTTCAATGTCCTTCGCCTCATCGATAACCCGGTAGAACTTCGCGACCGCCAGGGGATCTCCCTCGGAGACGTCCCACGCATAGACGCCCGAGGGCAGCATCAGGATCGATCCACGATGCGACATGTCCGCGAAGCGAAAGCCGCCGTTGCCATAGGCATCGATCGGTGCGCGCCCCGGAAAATGCGCTTCGCGGATTTCAATACCCTTGGGCATTTCAAACAGTACCCTTTGCCGCGCCGGCAGCACCCGCATCCGCACCGGACGTGATTTCGTCCCCCGGAATGTGGTCGGTCCGCTTCCTGAAGAGGATGAGGATCGGGCCGGCGATATAGATGGAGGAGATCGTCCCGACGACGACACCGAACAGCATGGTGACGCTGAACGAACGAATGAGGCCGCCGCCGAAGAGATAGAGCGCAGCAAGCGCCAGGATCGTCGTGAGAGCCGTCAGGATCGTCCGCGAGAGCGTCTGGTTGATCGACGTATCAATCAATACCGAAAGCGGCATGCGCCTGTATCGGCCTAGATTTTCGCGAATGCGGTCGTAGATGACAACCGTGTCGTTCAGCGAGTAGCCGACGATGGTGAGAACGGCGGCAATGCTGCCGAGATTGAACTCGATGCCGGTCAGTACCAGGAAGCCGACCGTCAACAGCACGTCGTGCACAGTCGCGATGATCGCACCGACGGCGAAGCGCCATTCGAAACGCAGCCAGACATAAAGCAGGATCGCCACGAAGGAGATTGCGAGCCCCATCGTTCCGGCGCGTGTCAGCTCGCCCGAAACAACGGGGCCAACCACTTCGACGCGGCGGAATTCGTATTCGTCGGCAAGCTCGGTCCTGATGACGCCGGCGGCGGTCTGCTCGGCATTGTCGCCCGCCTCTTGCGACGGCACGCGAACGAGCACGTCTTCGCCCGATCCCAGTTGTTGCACCTGGACCTCGCCGAAGTTCAACTCGTCGAGACGGGTGCGAAGGTCGGCAACGTCGACCGGACCGCCCTTGGAATGCAGTTCGATGATCGAACCGCCCTTGAAATCCACACCCAGATTGAGCCCGATCCCCGCAAGCAGCAACACCGAGGCTGCCGACAAGGCGGCCATCAGGATGAAGACCGGATTGCGGATCCGCATGAAGCGGATGTCGAGATTGCTGAAGCGACCGGTTCGGATGCCCTTCGGCAGCCGTTCGGATCTCCACTGCCGAAGCCAACGCTTCACGATCAGACGGGTTACCGTATAGGCGGTGAAAAGCGTCGTGACGCTGCCGATCGCAAGGGTAACGGCGAAACCGCGCACGGGACCGGAACCGAGATAGAACAGGATGGCGCTGGCGATCAGCATCGTCAGGTTGGCGTCGAAGATGCTGCTGAAGACGCGGGAGAATGCGTTGTTGATCGTGCGGCGCAACGGCTCGCCCCCCCGAACCTCCTCACGCAGGCGCTCGTAGATCAGCACGTTCGAGTCGACCGCGACACCGATCGTCAGGATGATGCCGGCGATCCCCGGGAGTGTCAGCGTCGCGCCCGAAACGGAAAGCACCGCAAGGATCAAGACGATGTTCAGAGCGAGTGCAATGACGGCAAAGACACCGAAAACGCCATAGAAGAAGATCATCGAGGCAGCGACGGCAATTGCCGCGACGAGGCCGGCCTTGAGCCCATCGGTAATCGCATCGACACCGACGCCGGGGCCGACCGTCCGCTCCTCAACGAAGGTCAGTTGCGTCGGCAGAGGGCCGGTTCTGATGAGAGCAGCGAGATCCGCAGCCGAATCGGCCGGAAGCTCAGCAGAAATGCGCGCCGTGTCGCCCTTGACCGCGTCGGAAAGTTTCGGTGTCGCGGCAACCTGACCGTCAAGGATAATCGCAACCTTGGCCTCCGGCTGCTGCGCCGTGACGGCGGCAACGCGCTGCTGCGAGGCCGCATCGAGCTTCACCACCACCGATGCCGTGTCAGCGGACGGATCTGCCTCAGGCTGCGCGGCGAGGAAACTCGCCGTACCCAGCAGCGGCTCCTTCTGGACGAGATAGGGCACCGGCGGATCGTCATAGGAATAGAGGACTTCTGCGCCCACCGGCGCCTGTCCCTCGACGGCCTGCTGTACCGGAACGGCCGTATCGAGCAATCTGAAGGTCAGATGAGCGCTCTGGCTCAACAAGTCCTTCAGTCGCTGCGGGTCGTCGAGCCCCGGGACCTGGACGATCAGGCGATCTTCGCCGCGGCGCTGTATGAGCGGCTCCAGGACGCCAACTTCAGCAACACGACGCCGCACTACGTCGATAGACTGAGCCAGGGCCAACGACAGCCGGTAGTCGATGCCTTCGTCGGTCAGCCGCAGCCGGACGAGCTCATCTTCGTCGGCGCTGTCGAAAACGACTTCCGAGACCGCGCCTCTGCCGAACCCGCCGATTTCAACCGGCGCCGTCAGCGTCTTCAGCTTGTCGCGCGCGGCGGGGAGTTGCGCCCGGTCCCGAACGCGGAACGAAATCGACTGGCCTTCGCCGGCAAGGCCGATATAGGCGATATCGGCATCGCGCAGGGACTTGCCGACTTCGCCGGCGACCGCCTCGAGCCTCTCGGCGACGATGTCGCTGCGTGCGGCCCGCAGCATGAAGTGCGAGCCTCCCTGGAGATCAAGGCCGAGCGCTACCTGGCGATGAGGCATCCAGGACGGAAGACCCGCTGCCTCATCACGGCTCAGAACATTCGGCAAGGCAAAGGCGATGCCGGCGAGAGCCACCAACCAGACGAGGATACGTTTCAACGGCGGGAATCTGCGCATGCCTCAAACGCTCCAGTTGTTCGTCGGATGGTGACTGTTCGCGTCCCTTATTCTTTCACAGGTTCGCCCTTGACGCGAACTTCAGATACGCCGCTGCGAACGACGCGGATCTTAACGCCATCAGCGATTTCGACTTCGAGTTCATTGTCATCGACGACCTTCGTGACCTTGCCGACGATGCCACCGCCGGTCACCACCTGATCACCGCGACGGATGTTCTTCAACAGCTCCTCGCGGCGCTTCATCTGGGCGCGCTGCGGACGGATGATGAGGAAATACATGACAACAAAAATCAGCAGGAACG
This sequence comes from Ensifer sp. SSB1, assembly GCF_016652895.1. Taxonomy (NCBI): domain Bacteria; kingdom Pseudomonadati; phylum Pseudomonadota; class Alphaproteobacteria; order Hyphomicrobiales; family Rhizobiaceae; genus Ensifer; species Ensifer sp. SSB1. The sequence goes on along the minus strand of NZ_JAEPRP010000068.1, from coordinate 3,301 downwards.
GCAGGATGGACATAAGGATGTCCGCGCCGCCAGTGGAAGGGGCACCGGCTGTCTGCGCAAAAGCTTCGGTAATGAACATCGATCACTCCTTGAGTTCAAATATCGGCGGTTCCTCCGCACCAAATCGGCCGGAATATAGGGGCGCCCGGCCACTCTGCAAAGCGGCGGCACCCTTACCCGTTCCAGTGCCTCTGACACAATTTGGACAAGAGGAGAACCCCCCGTGCAAGGCTCTGCGGCCTTTTCCAGCGCAAACCTGCGTGCTACCGGGTGTCTGTTAACGGTAGCGTCGCAATCGCGCGGCAATCGCGCGCCGTTAGAGGCGCCCCATATTTGCTGTGGCGTGACCAAATGATTGATTCAGTTGTTGGAGACAGACAGATGCCGGAAGCAAAGATCGACGTTCTGATCAAGGAAATGCAGAAGCTTTCCGCGGCGATCGAGCGCATGGCCGGACCGGCCGCAGCGAGCAATGATTGGGACGCCGCCGAATGCTTCGTGTGGGCTCCCGCCACGCATCATCTGCAACCGGTCGCCAGGCCCAATCGCATCGAACTGTCGCTGATCACCGGCGTCGATCACGTCCGCGATATTCTGCTCGACAACACATTGCGCTTTGCCGAGGGCTTTCCCGCCAACAACGTGCTCCTCTGGGGTGCGCGTGGCATGGGCAAGTCTTCGCTGGTGAAATCCGTACATGCGCAGGTCGCTCGCGATACGGGCGTTGCGGTCAAGCTCGTCGAGGTGCATCGCGAGGATATCGCAACCCTGCCCGCCCTGATGGACATCCTCAAGACCGCGCCGGTGCCCGTGATCGTCTTCTGCGACGACCTGTCCTTCGATCATGACGACACGTCCTACAAGTCGCTGAAGGCCGTGCTCGACGGTGGCGTCGAAGGGCGTCCGTCGAACGTGCTGCTCTATGCGACATCGAACCGACGCCACCTGTTGCCGCGGCACATGATGGAAAACGAACAGTCGACCGCCATCAACCCATCCGAGGCCGTCGAGGAGAAGGTCTCCTTGTCCGACCGCTTCGGGCTGTGGCTCGGCTTCCACAAGTGCAGCCAGGAAGACTACCTTGCCATGATCGACGGCTATGCCAAGCACTACGGCTTTGCCGTCGACGCAGAGACCTTGCATGCCGAAGCGCTCGAATGGGCAACCACCCGTGGCGCAAGGTCCGGCCGCGTCGCCTGGCAGTTCATCCAGGATCTCGCCGGACGCATGCGCCATCGGCTGGAGGCATAACTCCAGCGATCGGATCGCGCGCCATACCTGCTCGCCTACAGACAAAAAACCGCCTGCCGGGTTCGGCAGGCGGTTTTTGATTCTCGCAATTCCTCGATCGACCCTCGACCAGGCGAATGGCCCGGGCCTATTCGAGGAAGGTCGCCGGGTTTACGGCGGTGGCGTTCTTGCGCACCTCGAAGTGCACCTGCGGCTGGCTGGCGCGACCGGTCATGCCGGAAGCCGCAAGCGTCTGGCCACGCTGAACCTTCTGGCCGCGCTGAACCTTGAGTTCGGAAGCGTTGCCGTAGACCGTGACCGTGCCGTCGTCGTGGCGGACCAGGACAGCGTTGCCCAATTCCTTCAGGCTGCTGCCCGAGTAGATGACGACGCCGTTTTCGGCCGCCTTGATCGGCGTGCCCTCGGGCACGGAGATGTTGATGCCGTCATTGCGGTTGCCGTCGACGTTGGCGCCGTAACCGGCGACCACCGCGCCACGTACCGGCCAGCGGTACTTGCTGATCCCGGTCGACTTCGGCGAGTCTTCATCGACATCCGTCTTGAGCGCAGCAACATCGGTGACGCTCTGCTTGGCGGCCGGCGGCTGGTATTCTGCCGGCTTGTTCTTTTCGAGAGAAGCGACCTGCGGCTGCTCGGTCTTCTTGCTCGGAACAGATGCCGTCTTGACCTGGTCCAGCGCTGCCCCGCCTGCGCCCGGCAGCTGCAGCGTCTGGCCGACGCGGATCGATTCTGCGCTCAGGCCGTTTGCCTGCTTGAGGGCTGCGACAGACACACCCGTGGTCTTGGCGATGCGATTGAGCGAGTCGCCAGCCTTGACGGTATAGGTGCCGCCGCCATTGCCTTCACCGTTCGTCGCGGGCTTGCCGGCAACGACGTCGGTCTTGCCAGCGTTCTTTTCGCGGGATTGGGCGGATCCCGGCAGGATGGCGACGTCGCGCTGGTCGTTCGGCAGCGGCGAAGGCTGACGCTTGTTGCCATCGAGGCCAGCGATCGAGTTGGTGGCTGCTGCCTTCGCCGGGCTACCGACGGAACCAAAGGTCGGGATGACCAGACGCTGACCGGTTTCAACCTGAGCTGCAGTCTGCAGCCCGTTCGCCTTCAGAATTTCTTTCTCGGGAACACCGAAGCGCTTGGAGAGAACTGCGACATTATCGCCGGGGCGAACCATGATCGTCGGGGCATTCTGCGTCGTCCAGCCGCTCTTGCTTGCGGTCTCGTTGACGGCCGCGGGAAGCGTCTGGCGCGTCGCTACGGCCGCCTGCTGCCGAGCAGCAGGGAACGGCTGCGCCTCAGGACTCTGTCGCGTGGTCGCGCTCGGATCAGCCAAGGTCGTACGCTGAACGGAGATCGGTGTCGATGCACCACGGGCCGTGGATACCGGAGTGGAAGCGGTGCTCACCGGATCATAGCCGCCCTGCGCGCTTGCAGCAGTCGGATAGGGCTGACCGAGCGCGCCGCTGCGCGAATCCGCAGGAGACGTCGACGCCATCTGGCCGACGGCTACATCGCCGCGCGGAACCGGCGTTGCATCGCGCGGAATTGCGCTTGTGGTAATATTGTCCGACCGGGAGAACAGGCCGTCAAATCGGCTGGCATCCGAACTGCAGCCCGTTGCGGCGCTTGCTAGCAGAACCGCCACGCACAGGCGGATCGTGGACTTTCCAACCCCGGGAGATACAAACTGACGCATGACGCTTACCCACTCCGAACGCAACTCGATGTGGGATGATTAAAGCTTATTAGAGTTACCGCCCGGTTAAGGTCAGCACCACCAAAGGACTAATTTGACGAAACGCTAACCATAGACCCGGCTCGCCATGTGATAGCGCGGTCGAGCTGGCGGCTTGCTGCGGGCTTCGCGCAAGGCATTGAGAGTGCGGAAGCCCCGGGTGCGACGATGGCGAAATCCTAGCTCAGTTCAGAATAGAGGCGCTCGATTTCAGAAACGGAACGCCGTTCCGTCGGCTCATCTTCATAGCTGATGCTCGTCAGGTCCCAGGCGAAGATCGAACGCCCCTCAGGCCGGGCCGGCGCTTCAGACTGGGCGGTC
>NZ_JAEPRP010000364.1:0-1468 GCF_016652895.1 Ensifer sp. SSB1 | reverse complement strand
CAATCCATGCACTCTGGCTGGAGGGGCGGAGCCCTTCGGCAAAAATCCGCTACTTCCTCGATCTGCTCGCAGAGCGGCTGAAACTCGACCGCCTTTGAACGGAGCTGGGCCGATTTCTGCCTGCTCCCGCTTTGCGGCGTGACGCCCCTACTTTGAGAATTTCTTAGCGCCGGCGACGCAGAGCACGATTGCGCCGGTCGCAGCCAGCATGCTCCAGCTGACGGGCTCGCCGAGAAGCGTCGCGGCGAGCGCCAGGCCGAAGAAGGGCTGCAGCAGTTGCAACTGTCCGACGCCGGCGACGCCGCCGAGCGCGAGGCCGCGATACCAGAAAACGAAGCCGACGAGCATGCTGAAGATCGAGACATAGGCAAGACCTGTCCAGGCGCCGTTCGTGACGGTCGCGAAGGAGACTGGCAGCGTGACAAGCGTGAGCGCGAGCATGATCGGCAGCGACAGGACGAGCGCCCAGCAGATCACCTGCCAGCCGCCGAGTTTGCGCGAAAGGCTGGCCCCTTCGGCATAGCCGAGGCCGCAGACGATGATAGCGCCGAGCATCAGGAGGTCGCCGACAGGGGAGGCGGCAAAACCCTGTACGAGCGCAAAGCCGACGACGGCAGCACTTCCGAGGGACGAAAAGAGCCAGAAGGCCGGACGCGGCCGCTCTCCTGCCCGCAACACGCCGAAGATCGCGGTTGCCAACGGTAAAAGTCCGACGAAGACGATCAGGTGCGCCGAGGTGACATGCTGCAGGGCCAGAGCGGTCAGCAACGGAAAGCCAAGCACGACGCCGAATGCGACGATCGCCAGTGAAACGAGGTCGGCCTTCGCCGGGCGCGGCTGGCGGAAAACGAGAAGCAGCAGGAGCCCGAGCAGGCCAGCGATCGCCGCGCGCGCCACGGTCAGGAACACCGGATCGAAATCCATGACCGCGACGCGTGTTGCTGGGAGCGATCCGCTGAAGATCAATACCCCGAGAAAACCGCTCATCCAACCGTCTGCCGTCTTGTCCATAGCATTCTCCTTTTTCGCCTGTATCGGTCGGAGAGGCTGGCCTCGCCAGAGACAATACGGTACAGTTTTGCAAAACTGTATTGGGTGGATGAGCAGTACGGATGACGGTCCAGGAGTTGGAGATCGGCGGCGAAACGCTGCTCGAAGGTGTGATGGCGACCATCCGGCAGCGGATCGCGGGGCGCGTCCTGACGCCCGGGGCAAAGCTTCCATCGATCCGTGCCTTCGCCAACACCATGCGCGTTTCAAAATCCACCGTCGTCGAAGCCTATGAACGGCTGGTGGCCGAAGGCGTCATTCGCTCGAGGCCTGGCGCTGGCTTCTTCGTCGCTGCGCCGCTGGCGCCTTTGTCGCTGGCCGAGATCGGGCCGCGGCTCGACCGGGCGGTCGATCCGCTCTGGGTGTCGCGCCCGGCGCTGGAAACCGGCGACAGCGTGTTGAAGCCGGGCTGCGGCTG
>NZ_JAEPRP010000007.1:88664-92924 GCF_016652895.1 Ensifer sp. SSB1 | reverse complement strand
CCGGGAAGGAAAGGAGGCCTGAGCCAAGCGCGGCCTTGATCTGTTCGGGGGTCATGACTGTGTTCCTCTATGAATGATGATCTGTATTAAGCGAGATATCTGACTCATGTCAACAATCATCATACAAGTCATAATACAAGTTAGCACTTAACGCGCCAACCACCCGCCATCGACATTCAACACGGCGCCATGAATGTAGTTTGCCGCCGCTGAAGACAAAAAGACGGCCGCGCCGGAAATGTCCTCGGATCGACCCCAGCGGCCGGCCGGAATCCGCTCGAGGATCGCCTTGCTGCGCTCGGCATCAGCCCTCAACGCCTCGGTGTTGTTGGTCTCAATGTAGCCGGGCGCGACAGCATTGACGTTGATGCCCTTTGCCGCCCACTCATTGGCAAGGAGCTTCGTGATGCCCACCACGCCATGCTTGGCGGCGGTATAGGAGGGAACGCGAATCCCCCCCTGGAAGGAGAGCAGCGAGGCGATGTTGACCACCTTGCCGGGGGCGCTCTTCAGGAGCAGCTCTCTGGCGAAAGCCTGCGTCGTGAAGAACAACGCCTTCAGGTTCACATCCATCACCGCATCCCAGTCGGCTTCGGAAAATTCGACCGCATCCGCGCGACGGATGATACCGGCATTGTTGACGAGAATGTCGAACCCGGCACCGGCGAAGGCCCCGGCCGCCGCCATGGGATCGGCGAAATCGAGTGCCAGCGCACTCGCCTTTCCCCCCGCCGTCTCAATCAGCGCGAGCGTTTCGTCTGGCGCCCTGCGAGCGGCACAGACGACCTCGGCTCCGGCTTGCGCCAGACCGACCGCAATGGCCTGACCGAGCCCGGTGTTAGACCCCGTGACAAGAGCCTTATGTCCTTCAAGAGAAAAGGGATTTTTCATCGCAGATCCGCCGGTTGAATGAAATCCATGTCCGTGTAGTCGACGTTATCGCCGGCCATCGCCCAAATGAACGTATAGGAGCCGATCCCCGCGCCCGAATGGATGGACCACGGCGGCGAGATGGCGCCTTGCTCGTTGGCGATGAAGAGATGCCTCGTCTCCTGCGGCTCGCCCATGAGGTGGAGCACCCGAGATTTCTCGTCCATGCCGAAATAGAGATAGGCCTCCATTCGGCGATCATGCACGTGGGAGGGGATCGTATTCCAAACGGACCCGTCTTCGAGCGTCGTGTAGCCGAGCACAAGCTGGCAGCTTTCCATCACGAGCGGGTGGATGAACTGATTGATGGTGCGTTTGTTCGAGGTCTCGACCGCACCAAGTTTGACCTCCTTGCTTTCGGCGAGCGTTACGAGCCGCGCCGGCAGGCTGCGGTGCGCAGGACTGGACACGATGTAGAACCGCCCGCCCCCGGCAAACGTCACTGCGCCAGAGCCTGCCCCGAGATAGAGCACATCGCCACCGTTGAGGGTGTAGGTCTCGTTGCCAGCCGTCACTGTGCCAACCTCGCCGATGTTTACGATGCCCATTTCGCGCCGGTCGAGGAAGGACGGCGTCTTCGTTTCCTCGACCCGATCGAGCGTGAGCGCCGCACCGTCAGGAACGGCGCCGCCCATAACGAAGCGGTCATAGTGCGTGTAGATCAACCGGATCTCGCCCGGACGGAACATGTCCTGCGCCAGGAAATGTCTGCGCAGCCCCTCCGTATCGAGCGCTCGCGCGTAATCCGGATTGACGGCCTGCCTGGTTTCAACGGTCAGCATTCGGTCCTCCTTGAGGTATTGCGGACAAGACATAATACATGTTAGTTCCTATTGTATGATAAGCTGCTCAAGGTCAAGACCCGAATGAAGCGCTCCTGTGATCAGGTCGCCGCCGGCGCACTCGGTCGCGCGGGCGGGACACTTCACATCTGGGCGGACTCGGTTGGGCAGCGAACGACAATCCGAGACCTGGCGCGCCAAATCTCGACTGGCGCCACCTGCTGCCGACATTTCCATGGCGCGCGCTCAAGGCGGCGCCCTCGCGAACAATCCCATCTTCAAGGAGTGGCTATGACCTTTACCCTTCACGGCAAACATCTGGTTGCGGGCGAGTGGATCGCGACCGAGCAGACCTTCAGAAGCGAACCGGCGCATGGCCCCGCTTTCAACTTCTCCGTCGGCACGACGGATCTGGTGGACAGGGCGACAAAGGCCGCCGAGGAAGCCTTCTGGTCCTACGGCTACTCCAGCCGGGACGAGCGCGCCGCCTTCCTCGAAACCATCGCCGATGAGATCGAAGCCCGCGCCGCGGCAATCACCGAGATCGGAAGCTCGGAAACCGGCTTGCCAACCGCTCGCCTCGAAGGCGAGCGGGGACGAACCACTGGCCAGCTTCGACTTTTTGCCGCCCATATCCGCAAGGGCGAATATCTCGACAAGCGCCACGATCAGGCGCTGCCGGACCGAAAACCCTTGCCACGGCCCGATATCCGGCTGCTGCAGCGGCCGATCGGCCCGGTCGCGGTGTTCGGTGCCTCCAACTTCCCGCTGGCCTTCTCGACGATGGGCGGCGATACCGCATCGGCTCTTGCCGCCGGTTGCCCGGTCGTCGTGAAGGGCCATTCAGCCCACCCGGGAACGAGCGAAGTGATTGCAGAGGCGGCGGATGCGGCGATCAGGAAGCATGGCCTTCACCCCGGCGTATTCTCGCTTATCCAGGGCGGCCGTCGCGACGTGGGGACAGCTCTCGTGACGCACTCCCTCATCAAGGCGGTCGGTTTTACCGGTTCGCTCGCGGGCGGCCGCGCGCTTTTCGACCTATGCGCCCAGCGCCCGGAACCGATTCCCTTCTTCGGTGAACTGGGCTCGGTCAACCCGATGTTCATCCTGCCCGAAGCTAGCAAGACCCGCGGAGAAGATGTTGCCAAGGGTTGGGCAAGCTCGCTGACGCTGGGTGCCGGACAATTCTGTACCAATCCGGGCATTGCCGTGATCGTATCAGAACAAGCGCCTGCCTTTGCGGAAAGTGCACGCGCAGCACTCTCGCAAGTCGGCCCACAGGTGATGCTGACGGATGGAATTGCCAAGGCCTATCGCGATGGGCGCGACCGTATCTCTTCAGGGCACGGTGTTCGCGACGTCTTTACGTCCAGCTGCGATCTGCGCAACGCCACGCCTAACCTCTTCCTCGTCTCGGCGCAGGACTGGCTCGCCAATCATGCGCTGTCGGAAGAAGTGTTCGGCCCGCTCGGCCTTATCGTTACGGTCGAGAACGTGGAAGAGCTGACCGCCGTCGCCAGGAGCTTCGACGGGCAGTTGACCGCAACACTTCAACTCGACGAAGGCGACACCGATCTTGCGCGCCGGCTGATGCCGATCCTCGAGCGCAAGGCCGGTCGCCTCCTGGTGAACGGCTTTCCGACGGGCGTCGAAGTCTGCGATGCCATGGTTCATGGTGGGCCCTACCCTGCCTCCACGAACTTCGGCGCGACCTCGGTCGGGACCATGGCCATCCGCAGGTTTTTGAGGCCCGTGTCCTATCAGAATGTCCCTGATGCGCTCCTGCCCTCCGATCTGTCGTCGATCTGAGGACCGCTCGCCAGCCTTCTTTGACGAATCCGGGATGGGGGTGGCAGCGCCGTCGCATCCCGGATTCTGCGGCGGTCATCGGTGCAAACGAGGCTAGACGCGATGGAACCGAACCCAGAATGAAGAAATGGCGCACAGCCGTACGCGATGAAGTGAAGACGGCGGGACACGCTGACGTTCGATGCTGCGGAGCCTGCGCCAGCGCAGGTTGAGAGCGCCGCCCTTGCATTCGAACAGATAACGGCTAACATGCCAGACAGGTTTAGGCATGTTGGGGCAGAAATGGAAGCCGTTAACACTATGGAGCGTGGCACGTCGCTTGCGGCAAAAATCAGCGCCGCACTGCGTCGCGATCTGGCGGAAGGCGTGTTCCGCCCCGGCGACAGGCTTCCGAGCGAAAGCGCTCTGACGCGCGAGTATTCCGTCAGCCGCACCGTCGTTCGGGAAGCGATCGCTATCCTTCGCGCCGACGGCTTGGTCGAAGCGCGCAAGGGCGCCGGCATCTTTGCCCTGGAGACAAAGCCGGAAAAGAACCAACCTTTCAACGATTTGAAGACGGAGCGGATTTCGTCCGTCATCGAACTTCTCGAACTTCGAACAGTCTTTGAGGTCGAATCGGCGGGGCTGGCAGCCGCACGCCGTTCTCCCGCCCAGATCGAGACGATCCTGGAGGCCCACCATCGTGTCGGCGAGTGCCTGGCAACCGGCAGTCCCACGCGCGATGCGGATTTCGAACTCC
>NZ_JAEPRP010000007.1:0-88654 GCF_016652895.1 Ensifer sp. SSB1 | reverse complement strand
GGCGATTGCAGAAGCCACGCAAAACCGCCGCTTTCCGGAGTTTCTGCAACTGATCCGCACCGGAATCATTCCGCGCGGAGAACTGCAGGGCTCTGCGCCGGGCTCGCGCCCTAAGGACTATAACCTCCACCTTCAGGAGGAGCATGGTCAGATTGTCGAGGCGATCATCGAGGGCAATGCCGAAGCGGCGCGCGAGCGCATGCGCGCTCATCTGAGGGGAAGCCTTGAGCGATACAACGCACTCTTGCGTTCCCGCACCATGACGCCCGACGCGATTTAACGTACGCCCGTAGTTGTCATACAGGAAGAAGAACATGTATGATGATGTTGTTATACATCATCTGCGAGGTCTGCATGTCTCTTCCCATTTTCCCCACGGTTTCAACCGACACAGGCGTCACCCGCCAGGTCCTTTCGGATTCGCCTGAACTCATGGTCGTCTCGTTTCGCTTCGAAAACGGTGCGAAAGGCAAGCTCCATCGACACCCGCACGTGCAGTCGACCTATGTGGCGCGCGGAAAATTCCGCTTCTTTCGCAATGGTCAGGCCTATGAACTGAAGGCTGGCGACAGCCTTGTAATCCCCGGAAACACTGAGCACGGCTGCGAGTGCCTGGAGGAAGGAGAGCTCATCGACTGCTTTACCCCCCGCAGAGACGACTTCCTCTCGGTCGGGTCTGCTTGACACCCAGCATAACCTGTGACAGGTTCGTCGAAAGTTGTCATACAGGATAGGAGCCTGTAGCGCCTCACCTCAGGCGACTGACAAACGGAGGAACCATGTCAATTCGTCGCTTACGCTTCCACGGCGTGGCCGGGCAGGTCGGGACCATTGCGGTCACGTTGCTCGGCCTGCTTCTCCTGACCTTCTTCATCGGCCGCCTCATGCCGGCCGATCCGGTCCGCGCCATCGTCGGAGAGGACGCGACCCGCGAAACCTACGAGCAGGTGTATCACTCGCTTGGACTTGATCGTCCGCTCTGGGAACAGTTCGCCTACTATCTGGGCGATGTCTTCACCGGGAACTTCGGAACCTCCATCCGCACGGGCCAACCGGTCATTGAAGATATCCTGCACGTGATGCCGGCAACGATCGAGCTTGCGACCTTCGCAATCCTCATCGGCGCAGGGCTCGGCGTTCCGCTCGGGGTGCTTGCTGCCGTCAACAAGGATCGCTGGCCGGACCATGTGGTGCGCGTCTTCAGCCTGTTCGGGCATTCCATGCCAATCTTCTGGACCGGCATGATCGCGCTGATCGTCTTTTATGCCTATCTCGGCCTCGTCGGTGGCAGCGGACGAATGGACCAGTTCTACATAGGCCTTGTGGATGAACGGACCGGCTTTCTCCTGATCGACAGCCTGATTGCCGGCGAAATGGATGTGTTCTGGTCGGCCGTCAACCACATCATCCTGCCGGCGTCGCTGCTTGGCTACTCCTCGTCCGCCTATATCACCCGCATGACCCGCAGCTTCATGCTGGATCAGCTTGGTCAGGAATATGTCACGACGGCGCGCGTCAAAGGCCTTTCTCGCAGTCAGACGATCTGGCAGCACGCCTTCATCAACATTCGGGTGCAACTGGTCACCATCATCGCGCTTGCCTATGGCTCGCTGCTCGAAGGCGCCGTGCTGATCGAGACAGTCTTCGCGTGGCCGGGCTTTGGCCAATATCTCACCAACAACCTCATTACCGGCGACATGAACGCCGTCATGACCTGCGTCCTGATCGTCGGCATCATCTTCATCGCGCTCAATCTTCTGTCCGACGTTCTCTACCGCATCTTCGACCCGAGGACACGCTGATGACCACCCAAGCTGAAACCGCGTTCCGCTTGCCGGCTCCGCTCCATGCACTCAAGAACATCGTGCGCTTCCTCTTGAAGAGCCCGACCTCGACCTTCGGTCTTGGGGTGCTGGTTCTTCTCGTCCTGGTCGCCGCCTTCGCGCCGCTGATCGCCACGCATGATCCCTACGCCCAGGACCTGACCAACACGCTGCAGGCGCCGGGTCACGGGCATCTGTTCGGTACGGACGAGCTTGGCCGTGACATTTTCAGCCGGCTGGTCTGGGGCTCGCGCATCACCCTCACGATCATCTTCCTCGTCTCGATCGTCGTTGGCCCCATCGGCCTCGTCATCGGCACGACCGCCGGCTACCTCGGCGGCAAGGTCGATACCGTGATGATGCGCATCACGGATATCTTCCTGTCCTTCCCGAGCCTCATCCTCTCGCTCGCCTTCGTCGCGGCGCTCGGGCCAAGCCTGAACAACGCCATTATCGCGATTGCGCTCACCTCATGGCCGCCGATCGCGCGCCTCGCGCGCGCAGAGGCGATGACGTTTCGGAAAGCCGATTACATCTCCGCGGCTAGGCTCCAGGGCGCATCGGCCACGCGCATCATCGTCAAGTCGATCATGCCGATGTGCCTGCCCTCGGTGCTCATTCGCCTGACATTGAACATGGCGACCGTCATTCTGACGGCTGCCGGTCTCGGCTTCCTGGGGCTCGGCGCACAACCTCCGCTGCCGGAATGGGGCGCGATGATCGCGACCGGCCGCAAGTACATGTTGGACAGCTGGTGGCTCGTCACCTTCCCCGGCGTCGCCATTCTCTCGGTCAGTCTCGCATTCAACCTTCTCGGCGACGGGCTGCGCGATGCGCTCGATCCGAAGCAGATGAACCGGAGGTAGACCGATGAGCCAAGACATTCTCGAGGTCGAAAACCTCCGCATCCGCTATGGCGGCGCAGCAACCGAAGCCGTGCGCGGCGTCTCCTTCACCCTCGGGCGCGAACGCCTCGGTATCGTCGGCGAGTCCGGCTCCGGCAAGTCGACGGTCGGACGCGCCCTGCTGCGACTACTGCCGGGTGCCACGATCACCGCCGACAAGCTGCGCTTTGCCGAGCTCGATCTGACGGCGCTCTCGGAAAAGGAGCTGCTCAAGGTGCGCGGCCGGCGCATGTCCATGATCCTGCAGGATCCGAAGTTCTCGTTGAACCCCATTCGCCGGGTCGGCGACCAGGTGGCGGAAACCTATCTGCGGCACTTCAGGTGCAGCAAAGCGGAAGCCCGTCAAAAGGCGCTCGCCATGCTGGCGGCGGTGAAGATCCGCGATCCGGAACGCGTCTATGATCAGTATCCGCACGAGATATCCGGCGGCATGGGGCAACGCGTGATGATCGCGATGATGCTTCTTGCCGATCCCGAGCTCGTCATTGCCGACGAACCGACCTCGGCGCTCGACGTCACGGTGCGGTTGCAGGTGTTGAACATTCTCGATGGCCTCGTGCGGGATCGTGGCATCGGGCTGATCATGATCAGTCACGATTTGAATCTCGTGCGCAATTTCTGCGACCGTGTTCTGATCATGTATGCCGGCCGTATCGTCGAAACGCTGGCCGCCCGGGACCTCGACAAGGCACAACATCCCTATACGCGCGGCCTGCTGGCAGCCCAGCCGCGGATCGGCGGCCCGCGGGCACCGCTCAGCGTGCTCGATCGCCGTCCCGAATGGCTGGAGGAGAAAGCCTGATGTCCGTCTCAGTCGAAGCTCGCGATGTCTCCATCACTTTCGGTAGCGGCCCCACGGCGGCCAAAGTCTTGCCAAGCGTCACCTTCTCCGTGGCGCCGGGCGAATGTTTCGGCCTCGTCGGCGAAAGCGGATCGGGCAAGTCCACGGTGCTGCGCTGCATCTCGATGTTGACCGACATCTGGACCGGAGACGTGCTCATCGGTGGACGGTCGGTGCGCGACATGCCGCTGATCGAACGCTGCCGCACGCTGCAGATGGTCTTCCAGGATCCCTACGGCTCGCTGCATCCGCGCCAATCGGTCCGCACGGTGCTGAACGAGCCACTCGTCATCCACAGGCTCGGAGATCGAGAGCAGCGCATGCGCAAGGCAATCACGGATGTGGGCCTCCCGGTCTCCTTCCTCGATCGCTTTCCGCACCAGCTCTCCGGCGGCCAGCGGCAGCGTGTTGCGATCGCACGTGCGCTGATCCTCGAGCCTTCCCTGCTGCTCCTCGACGAGCCGACGTCTGCGCTCGATGTTTCGGTGCAGGCGGAAATCCTCAACCTGCTTCAGCGCCTGCGCGAAGAGCGTGGCTTCACCTACATCATGGTGACGCATGATCTGGCGGTGGTGGACCATATGTGCGACCGCTTTGCGGTCATGCTGCGCGGCGAGATCACCGAAGTCCTCCCGCGCGAAGCCATCCCCGGCAACCAGGCAACGCACGCCTATGCGCGCGAACTCATCGGCGCCTCGCTCGAATACGAAGGTTCGCACTGACCGCGCCTCTCGCGCGAAACAGGCGAAAGTCCTCCTCCCCAACTCGCCCGGCCCAGCGCCGGGCTTTTTGTTGTCTGGCCGGGCCTGCTGTCGCTGGAGCATAAAGACACGAGCCCGCATATTCCACTGACGCGAGGCGCACGCCGCAAGCCCTTTCTCCTCGGGCAGCGCGGGAGCCTGAGCTGCAACCGAGCCGAGCCACCATTTCCTGCGCTTGACCAGCGACGCCAGCGTCCAAAGGCTTCGACGACGTCTGATGTGCAACAGCGGGCAGAACCGGAGCGGGATGCTTCGGCGCCCGCAGAAGGGAGCGGCGCATGGTAGCGAATGCGCCCCCGCCGATCGCCTGCGACAATCGCATTGGCCAGCGCTTCGCAACGGCGCAAAAAAGGAAGAAGGCGCATGCTGCCATGCGCCTTCTTCGCTTCATTCTCTTTGTATGCGCGGCAGCGATTACCGCTCCTTGGTCACACCCTCGAAGCGCGAGAGCCAGGGGCTCACGATCATGCCTTTCACGTCGCTTCGGTACGCGGCCGTGTCGACCACTTCCGAGAACGGCTGGATCGACATGACGATCTCGTCCATGTACTGCTGCACGCCCTCATAGAGCTTGGCCTGCTTGGCTGCATCGCGCTCGACCAGTGCTTCCTCGATCATCTTGTTCAGCTTCTCGTCGTAGAAGCTGGTGCGCCAGCTCTGATAGTTGGTCAGCTTTGCATCGTCCGAATTGTCGGGGTTGTACGCGATGGACCGCAGATTGTTGTCCGGATGCGGCTGCTGGCCGCCGCCGCCGCGCCCCAGCAGCAGCTCGAAGTTTCGCTCGCGCATCGCGCCATAGATTTGATCGCCCGAACCACTGATGAGTTCCGCCTGGATGCCGGCCTGGGCAAGCGTGTTCTGGATGGCCGTCGCCGCCTTCATAAAGGGATCTTCGGACAGGACGCGCAGTGTCGTCTTGAAGCCGTCCGGGTAGCCTGCCTCGGCAAGCAGTGCCTTTGCCTTCGCCACGTCCAACTTGTAGCCCTCGTCCGGCAACGCGCCGAGAACGCCTGACGACAGGGGTCGCTGATGCAGCTTGCCGTAATAGGGCATGACTGCCTTGTCGAGACCGTCATAGTCGATCAGGTAGCGCAGTGCCTCGCGCACCTTCTTGTTGGCAAAGCGCTCGTCCTTCATCGAGACGCTGAGATAGTAGAACCCAGAACCCGGCGTCGATGCGATGGCAATAGCCTCGTCAGCCTCCAGCGACTTCAGGTCCGGCGCTTGCAGCGAGTAGGCAACATCGATGTCGCCCTTTTCCAGAAGCAGCCGTTGCGACTGGGATTCAGGCAGGTGACGCATCAGCACCCGCTTCATTGCAGCCTTTTCACCCCAGTAGTCGTCGTTGCGCGTAAGGATGATGTATTCGTTCGATTTCCACTGTGTGAGCGTGAAAGGACCGGAACCGGCGGAATTGAGGGTCAGCCACGCGGCACCGAGGTCGCCGTCCTTCTCGTTCTCGAGCACCGTCTTGCTGTCGAAGATGGAGCCGGGGCCATTCTGGGCCAGGATCATCAGCAGCAGGTTCGGGTCGTCGGGTTTCGGCAGATTGAGAACGAAGGTGTGGTCGTCTTCGGCGACGAATGCCTTGTCGGCCGCCTCCAGCGTGAAGCCGCGCGTCTTGAGGAAGGACGACTGAGCGAGGTTCCGCGCAAGCAGGCGCTTCAGGCTCCAGGCAACGTCCTGAGCCGTTACGGGATTGCCGGACGCAAACTTGGCATCGCTGCGCAGGTGAAAGCGGATCGACTGGCGGTCGTCCGAGACCTCCCAGCGTTCGGCCAGGCGCGGCTGCACGCTGCGGTCCTGCGGCGAAAGAACGACCAGCGTGTCGTAGATGTTGTTCAGAACCTGTACGGTCTCGCGGCCGGTGATGGCGGCGGGATCGAGCGTCAGGATGTTGCTCATCGTCGTTGCGACGACGAGTTGGTCATCCGGTGTTTCGGCAAGAACGCCGTGCGGCGTCGAGGCGATGAGAAGCGCGCCGAACGCGACCGTTGCGAGAAAGCGTTTCATATTTCCTCCTATTGCGGCCGCCCACGCGGGAGTTCGGCCTTCCGGTTATAAGTTCCGCCCCGCCTGTTCCTCCACAGACATAGGGACAGATCAGCCAAGAATTTCGGCAACGGGCGCGGCGAGCGCCCGACCGACCGCCGCTGTCGCAGCGGCTTCGAGATGCACTCCATCGATCTGCGAGGCGCGCGCGACGGAGCCGGCATCGAAGAATGCGTGTCCGAGTTCGCTCGCCAGCTTGCGGTAGAGCGGAGAAAGCCGCTCGGACTCCGCTATGCTGCGCCCGGCCGCCGGCTGTCCGCCCGGACCGACGGAACAGGGTGGCGGAGCGACGATCAGCAGCTTCGGCCGGGCGCCAGCCGGTTTGTAGGGAAACGTGTCGACGATCTGCGCCAGCCGGCGCATACCGGAAACGGCCCCTTCCGCCCGCCCGCCATGCACGGGCTTGATGTCATTGGTGCCGAGCATCACGACGACGAGATCGAGCGGCATATGACTTGCAAGCGCCACCTGCAGCGCCTTGGCCCCATTGCGGCACGCCGGTCCGGCATGGTCGTCGTAGCAGGTCGTGCGACCACCAAGCCCTTCGGGGATCACCTTTGCTGCGCCTTCGAGTTCCCGGGCAAGCACCTCGGGCCAGCGACCTTCCGGCGGATGGCGCAAGCCGGTCTCCGGATCTGCGCCCCACGTCAGGCTGTCACCAAAAGCGAGAATGGTCTTCACGGGCAGATCCCTCGCTCGTCACCGGACACGGTGATTTTCGATGAACTCGAAGTCGATGTCCTCGCCGAGACCCGGACGGTCCGGCACATGCACAAAGCCTTCCCGATCCATCGGGTCGGATAGCGACTTCAGATAATCGTGCCCGTCATCGTATTCGAGGAACGGGTGGAGCAGCCCGCGCTCGTACCAGCGGCAGTTCTTCGTTGCCGCGACCACATGCAGGTTCATCGCGGTATTGCCGTGAACCTCGCACTCCATAC
Organism: Ensifer sp. SSB1; assembly: GCF_016652895.1. NCBI lineage: Bacteria > Pseudomonadati > Pseudomonadota > Alphaproteobacteria > Hyphomicrobiales > Rhizobiaceae > Ensifer > Ensifer sp. SSB1. The sequence goes on along the minus strand of NZ_JAEPRP010000007.1, from coordinate 81,331 downwards.
CGAAGGCCTCGGCAAGGTGCATGGTTTTCAGTGCCGGCGTGATACCGCCAACGTCGTTTACGCCGGTCCGCAAGATGTCGCAGGCACCCGCCTTGATCCATTCGGCACGGTGCCAATGCTTGCCGCCCGCGCTTTCCGGACCAATGACGGGGATGTCCAGATTGTCGGCCAGCCACTTGTAGGAAGACAGCGACTGCTCATCCATCGGCTCCTCGATCCAATCGAAGCCGAGCTTTTCCAGGCCGCGCCCAAGCTCGAGCGCATCCGTGCGCGAATACCAATGAAAGGCATCGATCATCAGTCGGACATTCGGCCCGACGGCCTCGCGAACGGCCGCGCAGGCCTTGATGTCCATCTTCACGTCCGGCGCCCAGCTGACGGGGGGCATCCAGGTGTGCAGCTTGATGCCCTTGTAGCCGCGTTTGACGAGCGCTTCGGCAAAGCGACCGTAGTCTTCAGGTGTCGCGAGGCCACCCTCCAGTTCATCGCCGCACATGATGGAACCATAGGCGAGCACCTTGTCGCGGTAGCCCCCGACCAACTTGTATACAGGTTGCTTCAAAGTCCGCCCGGCAAGGTCCCAGAGGGCGCAATCGACCACGGCGAGCGTGCGATCCGTGAGCTGCGCGGCCGAACCACGCTGCCAATGGGCGAGATCCTGCCACAGCCGCTCGCGATCCCGGTGATCCTGGCCAATCAGGACCTTCTTGACAAACTTCTCGATGACATGCGGCCGCACAATCTCCGGCGCCGTAAAGGAATGGCCTTCATGACCATCTTCCGTGCGGACGGTCAGCATTGCCTGCTCGACCTGGTGTGGCGGGCCTGGATGCGCGTGACCAGCACTGTCCGAATGGCGGCGAGTGGTCGTGCGGAAAACCCGCACTTCGACGTCGGTGATGATCATTAGTCCTCCGGTATGCGAAAGGGGGCGGCTCGGCCGCGCCAACTTGTCTAATGTAGATTAGACAGATACCAGCCAACTTGTCAAACATGTACGACAACTTTTGAAAAATGCCTGATAGGCATCCTGTTTCCACAGTCCCTCAACGCCAGGATCAGCTTCAGGTGAACGAACAGTGCCGGCCAAACGAGGCGGGCGGGTGCCACATAGCCCGCGAACTGAGCGCGCTCGAAACCCGCCCACGGCAATCGCGCTGATCAATGAAGCGACCACCGTCGTTCTCTATCGCGGGCTGGGGGAGGCTGTGACATCAGACAAGGGCGAGATATGGCGATCATCGGACGCCAAGGTCCGCATTCGCAACTCCTGTCCGCCCCGCCTGACGGTTTTCAGTTGCTCGCTGCGCGACCTCGGCATTGCACTTGCCGATTCCTTGCTCGCCGCCATGCCGGCCCGACGCCTACCCGGCGGGATCGGTACGGCTCCTCTGGCCCATGGCACGCATCCCGGGCAAGAACGATTGATCAAGGCACATGGCCGTGCTTGGCTGCGTCGGCCTCGGATCTCAGAACGGCGAAAGCCGCCTGTTATGGGTGAACGGCTGTATTGGCAGCTTCCCGGAAGGAAACGAGCTTCTGGTGCTTGTCATCCCAAAGGACGAGCCTGACGCACTGCAAGCTATCCCAAATAGTGATGCGGCCGATATCCGCGAGTTGCGGATGGTCGCGCAGGACCTCCGGCAATCTGTAGTAGGGGATCCGGCTGGAAAGATGATGCACGTGATGAATGCCGATATTGCCGGTCAGCCATCGCAGCACCAGCGGCAGGTCATAATGGGAAGCACCGTGCAGAGCTGCCCGCGGGAAGTGCCAATCCTCACCGGCAGACCAGTGCGTCTCTTCAAACTGGTGCTGCACATAAAAGAGCCAGATGCCAGCCGCACCCGACAAGAGCACGATCGGCAGGTGGATCAAGAGGAAGGGCGCAAGCCCGATCGCCCATGCCATCACGGCGGCGCAGATCACGATCGCGAGGTTCGTCGCCATGGTGGAAACCCAGGGTAGCGTACCTCCGTTCATCATCCCGAAGGGCAAGCGCTGCTTGAGCAGGAAGAGCCAGGCAGGGCCGATGCCGAACATGACCAGCGGATGCCGGTACAGGCGATAGCCCAGGCGCCTCATGGGTGAAAGTGCGCGGTATTCCGAGATCGTGAGCGTGGTGATATCGCCGATGCCCCGCTCGTCCAGATTGCCAGCCGAGGCATGATGAATGGCGTGCGCCCGGCGCCAGTAATCGTAAGGCGTCAACGTCAGCACGCCAATGACACGTCCTGTCCAGTCGTCGAGCCCGCGACGAGCAAAGAACGAACCGTGTCCGCAGTCGTGCTGGATCATGAAGAGCCGAAGAAGGAAGGCCGCGGCCGGAATGATTGCGATCAGCCCGTACCAGAACTCGTGAACGAGGGAGAAATAGGCGATGCCCCACAAGCCGACGAACGGGACGATTGTGACGAGAAGCTCCAGGGCGCTGCGCCCAATACGGGGCTGACGGTACTTCGCAAGAATCTTCAACCATGCACCGGCATTATCTTCGGCAAGTGAGGCCGGTGGATAGACATGTGTGTTCATCAAATCTGGTCCGTATATCCCTCGCCCCGCAACAAATTGCCAGGCCTGTGGCTTGCGCTGGAATTTCAGGCGCAATGGCTGAAAGTGTCAGGCCGGGTGAGACTTGCGCGTCGCATAACCGCGATTGCGCTCGGCCTCATCGGCCAAGGCGCGCAAACCGCGTTCGGCAACTCAGTCTGCCGGGCCCTGGCTTCCGTCCCCTGCTCGGCTCCGGCAGCCACGATGGCCTCTGCGGCTGCTGCCGAGTAGGCTTGTTTTCGTCTGCCGTCAACGCTTCGCGTTCGACTCTCCGCATCTACCGACCACCGCAGCGATGCCTCCTCCGGCGCCCGTACCTTCAAGTCAAGGTGCGGCAGCGTTCTCTACGCGTCCCGAAGCAGGCGATTTAGGGTAAGCCAACGGTAGCCGTGGAGCGCACGTCGTCTTTTGGAGATCACACCAATCAGGCGCTTGAGGCGATTGAAAACGGGCAGAGGGAGCACCTTAACTTCGCACATGTCGCGCGCCCCAGTATCAGCCTCTTCCTCCAAGCAATATTTGACATCCTTGATATCGCGGACCTTTGCACCGCTGCCCGACGAACGTTCGAAGGAAACGGAAGCGCTTTCAAGCGATATCCCCATTTGCTCGGAAGTCCCCGCGCCAATCCATGGCTGGTAGGAGAGGTTCGCCGTACTGGCTACCAGGTTCGCCCGCGTCGACCAGAGGGACTGGGGGTCACCCCGCAGATGATCGACGCTCGACGAGTTCGAGGCCAGCCTGACCTCGCTAGCGCTTTGAATTTCCGGGTCGATGTCCGGGAGCCGTTCACGCGTCTTGACGTAGGAGGCCATGAGATAGGGCTCGTCATGTCCATCCAAGCGGGCACGACCCATATACTGCACGCGAACGGAGGCGGTGCCGCGATGTTTCAGGTCCAGCATATTCGCTGCCTTGCTGGAAACATCGATGATGCGACCCTGACGATAGGGACCCCGATCATTGACGCGCAGGATGAGCGAGAAGCCGTTTTCGAGATTGGTTACGCGGACATAACTGGGCAAGGGAAGGGTCGGATGAGCAGCAGAGAGGCGATCCGGGTTGTAAACTTCGTTGTTGGCGGTCCGACGCCCCTTGAACGCCGCGCCGTACCAGGAAGCCTTTCCCTTCTTGTCGTAGCTCGGGTCTTCCTTCGGATAGTAGCGCGTGCCTCTCACAACATAGGGATTGCCGACGGTATAGCGGCCGCCACCCTTGCGAGTGTGCTTGCTCCGGGTGGCCCGCGGGCTCGGTCTCAGTCCGTATGCCTTCTCGGCAACATGTCTTTCGCTGTGCTCGTCGTTCGGGGCTTTGGGGGTCGTACAGGTGGCGCACCATGCGCACGCGATCGCGATCACCAGGCATCGCGCGCCGTTGACGGCCTCACCGACATCGATAACCATCTTGCCAACACTGACGACGGCGGTCCGCGCATCAGCAATGTACCGCGACACACACGCTCATGCTGACCGCGCGCTCGAACTCTTCTGTAGATTGGGTCGAGAGACAGGTGGAAAGACAACTGAGGCATGCGTCGGAGCACTGCCAAATCCGGGGTCGCGCCATTCATTCGCTCCATCCATGACAACAATTGTCAAATCGGCCTGATGGCAAGAAGTTCCCTGGATGCACGCGAATTTGCGGCGTCCGGCCAACACTCCCCTTGCAAGGCCGGAACCGGGCGTCGGGCGCTGAACGTTACTCGCTCTGACGGAAATTGCGGACGCGATCGAAAAGGACCGCGAGGATCGTTGCGCTGCCGATGAACGTACCCTGCCAGAAGGCGTTGATGCCGAGAAGCCCAAGGCTGTTGCGGATGACCTCGATCAGTGCGGCGCCGACGAGTGCGCCGAAGGCCGTGCCTGCGCCGCCGGCGAGATTCCCGCCTCCGATAACGGCGGCGGCGATGACCTGAAGCTCCATGCCGGCGCCGATGTTGGTTGTCACCGCTCCGAGCCAGCCCGTCTGAATGATGCCGGCGATGCCGGCCGACAGCGCCGAGATCATGTAGACGCAGACCTTGATGGGCCGCACAGGCAGGCCCGTGGCAATGGCCGCCTTTTCGTTGCCGCCGATGGAGTAAATATATCGGCCGATCCGCGTCCAGCGCAGGACGAAGCCGGTCAGGAGCGCGAGGACGATCATGTAGATCACCGGGTTGGCAATGCCGAAGACCGACCCGCCGCCAAGCGCCAGCAGCTTGGCGTGGTCGGGGCCGAACTCGAAGACCACCGTATTGTTGGAGGCGACCATCGCCAGGCTCCGGGCAACCGAAAGCATGCCGAGCGTCACGACAAAGGGCGGAAAACCGAGATAGGCAATGAGGATGCCATTGAACGCGCCGATCACCAGCGCCGTTGCGACGGAGACCGTAATGCCCGTCTCGATGCCGTATCCCGCGTGCATCGTGACCGCGAGCACCATGCTGCACAGGCAGAGCACCGAGCCTACCGAGAGGTCGATGCCACCGGTAATGATGACGAGCGTCATGCCCAGCGCGATGATTGCGACGAAAGTGACGTTGCGGGTGATGTTGTAAAGGTTCTTCGCCGTCGCAAAACTGTCGGTGGCGAAGGACAGGAAGACACAAGCGAGGATGACTGCAACCAGAACCCAGAAGGTCTGGCTGGCCAGGATCGTTCCTGCAAGCGTGCGCTGCCTGTGGGCGATCGTCTCGTGCAGCGTCGTTGCCATCTTTCCCTCGAGTTCCTCCGGCACGGAAGGTCCAGTTCGCTTTTGCTTATCCGCCCTCGATCGCGCCGGTAATCAGGCCCGTAACCTCCTCCGGTGAGGTCTCCACGATCGGTTTATCGGCCACTTTCCGGCCGCGGCGCATGACGATGACGCGGTCGGCGACATCGAATACGTCTGGCATGCGATGACTGATGAGGACAACCAGAATGCCGCGATCGCGCAGTTGCCGGATCAGATGCAGCACTTCGGCAACCTGGCGCACGGAAATTGCCGCGGTCGGCTCGTCCATCAGCACGATTTTCGCCTCAGAGATCATCGTGCGCGCGATCGCCACCGCCTGCCGCTGCCCGCCCGACATCTGTCGCACGAGATCGCGGGCCCTGGTCTCGGAGCGGAGTTCCCTAAAGATCTCGCCGGCGCGCCGGTACAGTGCCTTGTAGTCCAGCACGCGCAAGGGGCCGATGCCGCGCCTCAATTCGCGACCGAGGAAGACATTCGCCGCTGCGGAGAGGTTGTCACAATGGGCGAGATCCTGGTGCACGATCTCGATGCCGAACTGCCTTGCCTCGACCGGCCGATGCAGGACGATATCGCTGCCGTTGAGGCGCATGCTGCCGTGGCTCGGGCGGTAATTTCCTGCGATCATCTTGACCAGCGTCGACTTGCCGGCGCCGTTGTCGCCCATCAGGCCGACAACCTGGCCTGCCTCCAGCGACAGCGAAATGTCGTTCACTGCCTGTATGGCCCCGAAGTGCTTGGAAATATTGCTGAGTTCTAGCAGCACGACCAGCCTTCCAGACTCCCAAAGGCGCGCCAATTCACCTTTGCCAAGGCGCGCCGCGGCATATCCACTCATGAATGAGTGGATACTTATTTACGCAAATCGCCATGAATGCGTCAATGATCTCTCGTCCGACAAACCTGTTTTGTATGACAATTAAATATTGACGAAAGACGCCCTCGGTATATTAGTTAATGCTGGGAGATAAGCATGCTTATCCTTGTCACCGGGGCAACGGGCAAGGTCGGGCGGCACCTCATATCCACGCTGCTTGACCGACCGCGTTTTTCGCAAGCGCGCCTTCGCGCGCTATGCCACAACCGCGTGCTCGATCCGACCCAGCGGCTCAGCACCATCCACGGCTCCATCGCCGACCGTGCGGTCGCAGAGGCCGCGATTTCCGACGTAAGCCACGTCGTGCATCTTGCGACCTGCAAGGAAACGCCCGACGACGTGATGGATGTGACCGTAAAGGGTCTCTTCTGGCTGCTCGAAGCGTTCAGGGCGAGCCCGACAGCCCGCCAGTTCATCCTGATCGGCGGCGACGCCGCAGTCGGCCATTTCTTCTATCCTCATGACGGACCGATAACCGAGGCGACCCCGCACCGCGCCTATCCGGGCTGCTACGCACTCTCCAAAGTGCTCGAGGAGGTGATCGTCGAGCAATACGCCATCCAATACGGGATGAACCTCTGCTGCCTGCGAGCGCCGTGGATCATGGAAAAAGACGACTTCAAGTACTCCCTCTCCTTCGGAGACGACGTCTTCGGCGGCCCCGACTGGAAGACTTTTTTTCCGCCCGACGAGGCCAGGCGGCATGCAGTGGCCGGAACGGTACCGTTGCTGCGCGATGTCGACCGAAGGCCGCTCAAGCGCAACTTCATCCACGTCAGCGACCTCGTCTCGGCAATTCTCAGCGCGATCGACAATCCGCGCGCAGCGGGCCAGCGTTTCAACATCGCGATGAACCGCCCGGTCGACTACGGCGAGGTCGCAAGCTATCTCAAACGCACGCGTGGCCTGCCATCTGTCGATGTTCCAAGCCATTTCCACTCGAACTGGTTGGACAACAGCAAGGCAAGATACCTGCTGGACTGGCAGCCAGAATACGATCTCGAAAAGCTTATCGACCAGGCCTGGCAATACGAGCGTCCACCAAGTGATCCTCGCATCGTCTGGTATCCGGGTTGATTTGTGCCGCGGACAGAGGGTGTCCGCTTGTTTCAACGGGAGGAAAAAATGAGGAAAGCATTGGTGCTTGCAGTCGCGGCGCTCGCGCTGGCCACCGGCACCGCCGGCGCCCAGGAGAAGAAGCAGCTCGTCATTGTCGTCAAGGGCCTCGACAATCCATTCTTCGAGGCAATCAATCAAGGCTGCCAGAAGTGGAACAAGGAAAACACGAGCTCGGAATATGAGTGCTTCTATACCGGCCCCGCGTCGACCTCCGACGAAGCCGGCGAGGCGCAGATCGTCCAGGACATGCTCGGCAAGCCCAGCACGGCTGCGATCGCTATTTCGCCATCCAACGCCAAGCTGATTGCCCAGACGCTGAAGACCGCCAACCCGACGGTCCCGGTCATGACGCTTGATGCCGACCTCGCCAAGGAGGACGCGGGCCTGCGCAAGACCTATCTAGGCACGGACAACTACATGATGGGATCGCGGATCGCCGAGTACATCAAGAAGGCCAAGCCGAAAGGCGGCAAGATCTGCACGATCGAGGGTAACCCCGGTGCCGACAACATTCTCAGGCGCGCCCAGGGCATGCGTGACGTGCTTACCGGAAAAGAGGGACTGACCGAACTCAAGGGTGAAGGCGGCTGGACGGAGGTCGCGGGTTGCCCTGTCTTTACCAATGACGACGGCGCCAAGGGCGTGCAGGCGATGACGGACATCCTCGCGGCCAATCCCGACCTCGACGCCTTCGGGATCATGGGCGGCTGGCCGCTCTTCGGTGCTCCACAACCCTATCGCGACCTGTTCAAACCGATGGCAGACAAGATCGCGAAGAATGAATTCGTCATAGGCGCGGCCGACACGATCGGCGACGAAGTGGCAATTGCCAAGGAAGGTCTCGTAACTGCGCTTGTCGGCCAGCGCCCATTCGAAATGGGCTACAAGGCGCCATCGGTCATGATGGACCTGATCGCTGGCAAACCGGTGGAGGATCCGGTCTTCACCGGCCTCGATGAATGCACGAAGGACACGGCGGACACCTGCATCCAGAAATAGGCCTGCACCGGGGCGCCCCTTTCGGGCGCCCCGGCCCGCCTTCTGCTGCAACGGGAGGCAGCGCGCGTTTTTGCTGGCTAGCCGCGTCCGGCTGCAACGACCTCGCTTGGCAGTTCCCCTTGGCGAACTATCATCGATGGATGACCATTCACCAATGTTGCAGGACCTGGAGGGCATAATGACGAAGCGGATCATCTTCACCGGAGGCAGCGGCAAGGCCGGCCGCCATGTCGTGCAGTACCTCGTCGAGCAAGGTCATCAGGTGCTCAACCTCGATACCAAACCACTCGACAACCCGAAGGTGCGCACCCTGATCACCGACATCACGGACAGCGGTCAGGTGTTCAACGCGCTCTCAAGTTACACGGGCCTGCACGAGTTCGACCCGTCGCTCGCAGCGCAACCAATCGACGCGGTGGTCCACTTCGCCGCGATCCCGCGCATCCTGATCGCGCCCGACAATGAACTCTTTCGCGTCAATGCCATGGGCACCTACAACGTCATCGAGGCGGCGGTGAAACTAGGCATCCGCAAGATCGTCATCGCATCGAGCGAGACGACCTACGGCCTCGTCTTCGCCAATGAGCCACGAATGCCGCGCTATTTTCCACTCGACGAGGACTATGACGTCGACCCGATGGATAGCTACGCACTCTCCAAGGTCGTCAATGAAAAGACCGCACGCGCCTTTGCCCTCAGAAGCGGCGCCGACATCTATGCCTTGCGCATCGGCAACGTCATCGAGCCCAGCGAATATCACCTCTTCCCTGGCTGGTTCGCCGATCCGGGTTTTCGCAAGCGCATCGCCTGGAGCTACATCGACGCGCGAGATCTCGGCCAGATCGCGCTGCGTGCCATAGACACGGATGGCCTCGGTTTCCAGGTCTTCAATGCCGCGAATGACGATACGTCTTCGGACATTCCGACGCAGGAACTGATCGACTGCTTCTACCAGGGCGTTCCGGTCAAGGGGCAGCTCGGCGAATACGAGACGCTGCTATCCAATCGCAAAGCGCGAGCGATGCTCGGCTTTCGCCCGCAGCACAGCTGGCGGAAATATGTTGACGACAAGTGACGCAACACCCGGAGGAGCGGCGCAGATTGCGAGAAAATAGGGAAATGACTGAACAACGATCAGGAAAGGGCTCCGCTGGGCCGGCTACTGCGGAAGCAGTACGCGCGATCCGACGCCTCGACGCGCCGCGCATATCGGCGCCCAGCGTCCACATGTCGCTTGCCGATGACATCGGGCTCAGGATCGTGCGTGGCGACTATCCGCCCGGAACGATCCTGCCGAACGAGGCTCAATGGACGGAAATCTTCAACGTCAGCCGAACCGCCGTCAGGGAAGCGATCAAGATACTGATGGCCAAGGGGCTGCTCGCCTCGCGTCCGAAAATCGGCAGCTGGGTAGAACCGAAGGAGCGTTGGAACCTGCTCGACCGCGACGTCCTCAGCTGGTACGCGCTGTCGCCGGACCGCCTCCGGTTCCTCAAGACCGTACAGGAATTTCGCCACATCATAGAGCCGGAAGCGACGGCGCTCGCCGCGGCCCGCCGCAGCGGCGAGCAGATGGCCGAAATCAGCGCGGCATTGAAAGACATGGGACAGGCGACGACGCTGCAGGTCCGAACCCAGGCGGACACCCGCTTTCACCTTGCAATCCTGCGCGCTTCCGGAAACGATCTCTTGGTACCGCTGGGGGCGCTGATCGAATCCGCGCTGAACCATCTCTTCCTGCTGGTAACCCGGGACGACAGCAGTTCCGTTCACGCACTTAAGCTCCACGAGAACATCGAGAAGAGCATTCGCCTCCGACGGCCGAACGCAGCCCGCCATGCCGTGCAGCGACTGTTGGCCAACACCGATGAGCTCATTGCGCATTCAGAGCGCAACGCGTGATCTCGGTCATGCGACATGGCACTTGGTCGCACCTTTGCTTGTGTGGAAGCAGCACCCAGTCGACGCGATAGCCGCTGGTCACATCGCCGGTCCGGGTGTGTAATAGCTACCCGATCCGGGAGGATCCCATGAGGAGCGAGTTCGAAAAGCGCCAGCTTGCCGTCAGTCGTCGTGAATTCCTCGCGGTTCTTGCCATTGCATCCGGCGGAACGGGTCTGGTGCCGCGACCAACGGCGTCGTCTGCCGTCGCACCCCGTGATGATCCCAATGTGCGGGTAGACGCGACCAAGATCGACAATGGTGCCGGCGGATTGGCGAGCTACCTTGCTCTGCCTGCAGCACCGGGCCAGGTTGCCAGTCTCATCGTTGCCCATGACGCACTTGGCCTGACGCCGCATTTCGAGGGTGTCGCGCGACGACTGGCAGCCGAAGGCTTCGCCGCGCTGGCGCCCGACTTTGCGTCACGCTACGGGGGAACGCCTGCGGAGCCGGGACCCGCGCATGAGGTTGTGGGAATGACGACCTGGGACGAGTGGCTTGGAGATACGCGCGCAGCCTTCGGCTGGCTGACAAACCAGCCTCATAGCAACGGTAAAGTCGCCGCGATCGGATTTGGCCTCGGAGGGAGCGCGCTTGGCCGGATCGTCTTCGAGTTGACGGATCTCACCAGCGCCGTCCTTTACTACGGCCGCGCTCCGCCGCCGGAGAACGTGAGAAGGATCGACACTCGCCTTCTGCTCAACTACGCGGCGGACGATCCGCTCGTGAACCCGCAGGTCGGTGCGTTCAAGAAGGCCCTTACCGAGGCAAACATCGATTATCGGGCATTTTCATACGAAGGCGCCAAGCACGGCTTCGAGGATGACACGGCTCCTGGTGCGTACTCTCCGGAAGCCGCTGAACTCGCCTGGGCGCGAACCATCGAATTCTTGAAACGCACCACCGCCTAGCACGCGGGCAATCACGCAGAGTGCTCCCTCTCAATCGCACGAAGCTTCGTCCGCGCCGCCTCGCGGCGACGGCATCCAACTTTTCACCACCAAGATCGGTCTGTAACCGCAAGCGAGTCAGCCCGTCACCGAACCCATTCGTTCAAACTCCTCCCCCTTTAGTTCGGCAACATATATATTATAATACACTTATATACAGTGGAGGCCGCACATGAAAAACACCGGAATCACAATGAATGCGGAATTCCAGGGAAGCGATGTGAGTGTGCTTTCGAGTGACCCGCTTATGGGGACATTCGAGCTCACATCGTCCACAGGCGGAAACATTGAAGTCTTGCTGGATCGCTATAGCGCGGAAGCATTGCTCTCGGCGCTTGAGCAATTCCTCGCCCATGGCGACGAGACAGCGCAAGCTCCGTGGTTGCAGTAACCGACGCTGAACACACCGAGAGGCGGAGGAAGGTTAACCTCCGATACTCATCGAACGGTGTGATGGCGCCTTGAGTACGCACGTGGTCTTTAGTCCACGCGGACCGGCCCGCATCAACCGCGGGCGCGTCCGATGACGTCGCCCGGCTGACGATCGCCGACAACAATGCTCGGCGAACTACGCTCGGAGCGAGCCGGTCGGGGCTGTTGGCGAAAGTTGCGTTGCAGGCTCGCCTATGCCGGTGTGTCCCGAAACCAGGATAGAAGCCTCAGCTTCAGACCGTGCACCACGCAGTGACGCCAATAGCTTCCTTGAACGAAACAGCCGACAATGCTTCGCCAGGTGTTGCAAGAAGCGGTCGGGATGTTCCTGTGGCCATACCACTGCGAGGAAGACATCAACCGCTTCGTCATCCGAGGCATTGAAGTCGATCGGTTCGCGCAGTGTCACGAGCACCCTCGCGGGAATTTGCAGATCCGAAACAAGCGCGTGCGGCAAGGCAAAGCCACCCCCGAAACCGGTTGAGCCAAGAGCCTCACGCTCCATCAGCCCGCCAAAAATGACGCTTGAGGCAACCCCTGTGCGTTCCGCTAGATGCGACGCGATGACCTGAAGGACCGATCGCGCGTCCTTCGCCGATATCCCCAACAGAAAGTCTCTTTCGATGCAGAGATCATCGTTCATCGAACCCCTCCCCTATTCGTCTGGTAGGTGAAGTTGCCACTCACCTTCAGATCTTTACCTTTGTTTGCTAACTGCGACGGAATGCCCTCCTTGCCTGTGCCTGCGAAGCTATCACGATCTGACGTTGCGCCTTCACCGTTGAATTTCAAGCCGAAGTTCCCGCATTGCGATCAACTCGCGCTCACTTCTTCGTTTCGGACAACGCTGGGGGATGGCGACGCTATCGCCCGTGGATAGCTTGCGCTGGCAACGGACGTGCTTTCCTCGCGGCAAATTCGGCGGAGAAACGCCGGACGAGTGCACGCGTTCGTCAGCCAGGGAGCGTGCGCGCTGGCGTTCGCTTAGGACCCTTGGTCCGTAGTTTCGGCAGATGAGGCTGTTGGATTGTTCTTCGCTTCCATGGCCGCTTCGATCTGCCTGATGACCTTGACAGCCTCGTGGAGGATCGCCCGCATTTCGTCATCGTAGAGATGCACCGGGATACCTCCGGCCCGAATGACATCCATGGTCTCGGCCGACTCTGTCAGCCGATCAGGCTGCCCGAGCATTTCCCAACCCTCCTGGATCGTGACATAGGCCCGAGCAAGGAGACGGAGCTTTTCTCCCTCTGACAAAATGTGAATATCGCGCGCGGCGCGGGTCAGTTCGGCAATGACGTCTGAAGTACTTCTCATAGGACACCTGGCTACGCAGATACCGTGGTGCAACACGCTCACTTATCCAGATTGAGCTAATGTATGGACTGAAGAAAACAAGCCCCCGACTGACCGAATTGATACAGTCCTCAAGCTTGACGTCCGACGGCGAAACCCAAAAGGTCGCCAAGCGCCGAACGCTTCCCCACCAGATCAGCAAGCGTGTACTTGTCGAAAACCGCTACAAAGGCGGCTGTGGCTTCTGAAAGGACGCTTGGCAAAGCGCAGGCCGGCGCGATGCGGCACCCTTCGCAATCGATCAGATCCGCCAACTCTTCCGTGTGCCGAAGCAGAGCACCGAGATTGATCTCGCTCGCAGGTCTTGCGAGGCGGATGCCGCCGTTGCGACCGCGCACGGACTCCAGAAACTCAGCGTTTGCAAGATCCTGAACAACCTTCATCATATGGTTTTGCGAGACCGAGAACGTGTCCGATATCTCCCGGATCGAGCTAAGCCCCGATGGCCGTGATCCCAAATAGATCATCAATCGCATTGCGTAGTCGGTATATTTGGTGAGCCTCATTGGGGTCTGCGTCAAAAAGTCCAATCCATAAACATGCATTTGATTAGCATCTTTGCCTTCGAATAAATAGATGCATCTTGAATACATATTTAAGGACAGACTGCGATGAACTCGCAAACGATAGCGGAAGCAGACATCAGGACGATCGCGAAACGCTTCTGCGGCGAAGTCCGGGGCCGACCCGGCTTCACCTTCTTTCTCAGCCGATCATCGAAGCCAACGCTACCACCAAGGTCATCGTCCAACCGGAGGTTCCCCACCACCTCCAGACCGCAGGCCCGGTGAAAAGCCGGCTGAACGTCTGCGATCACCAACCTGCCCCCACCGACGCATCATCTCGAAAGGAAAGATCATGCCGAAACCGCTCTCACCCGAGACTGTTCAAATCGTAAAGGCAAGCGTTCCGGCGCTCGCAGCGCACGGAGCCGACATCACGAAGAGCATGTATGCCCGCCTCTTCCGCGACGACCATATCCGCGAGCTGTTCAACCACGCCAACCAGGGCGATGACGGCTCACAGGTCAACGCACTTGCCGCCGCGATTGTGGCCTATGCGCAAAACATCGATAACCTTGGCGTGCTCGGCCCCGTGGTCGAGCGGATCGCGCAAAAGCACATTGGTTATCACATCCTTCCGGATCACTATCCCTTTGTCGCCACTGCCCTTCTCGCCGCCATCGAGGACGTGCTCGCAAGCGCCGCGACACCTGCGCTCCTGAATGCGTGGGGCGAGGCCTACTGGTTCCTCGCGGACGTGCTCAAGGAGCGTGAAGCAGAAATACGCAGCGAACTTCTGGAGCGTTCGGGCGGTTGGAACGGTTGGAGAGATTTCGTTGTCGAGACGAAGGTTCGCGAAAGTGACGTCGTCACATCGTTCGTCTTGAGGCCCAAGGATGGTGGCCCCGTTGCGCGCCACAAGCCCGGTCAATACCTGACGCTTCGCTTCCAGCTGGAGAATGGCCAGGAGATCAAGCGCAACTACTCGATCTCCAGTGGTCCCAACGATCTTTTCTACCGCATCTCGGTCAAGCGGGAAGCACAAGGGCAAGGTGGCTCGCGACACCTCCACGACCAGGCGGCCGTCGGAACGGTCTTGAGCGTAACCCCGCCGGCGGGCGACTTCTTCCTGCCCGAAGCGCCGCAGGCACCGGTCGTGCTGCTGTCGGGCGGTGTCGGCCTGACGCCGATGGTCAGCATCCTGGAGACGATCGCCAAGGAGCATCCGAACCTCGAAGCGCATTTCGTCCACGGCGCGCTGAACAGCGGGACCCATGCCATGGACCGGCACGTTCGCAAGCTCGCCAACGCACACGGCAAGATCAGGATCAGCAGCTTCTACAGTGCACCTTCAAGCGAGGATGCGGTCGGGCTGTCTCATGACTTCGATGGCTTCATCACCGCCGAGTGGCTTCGCCAGAATACACCGATTGAGAATGCCGAATTCTATCTCTGTGGGCCGAAGCCGTTCCTTCGCGCCCTCGTTCCGGCACTTGCCAGAGAAGGCGTTTCAAGCGAGCGCGTTCACTTCGAGTTCTTCGGGCCGTCCGACGAACTCATCGCTGCCTGAGGAAGCGCGATACGAAAACGATCTCCGAAGCCTCGCGGCATTTCTACCCCACACGATCGGCGGCTTCATTGCCGAACGTGTGGGGCGGAACTCAGATTTCTCGATGAACGAAGCAAGCTGTTGAACATCCCGCGTGGAGGACCGCTCCCGGCGAACGCCGGCGGCCAGCTGGTCGATCGGTGCGGGCGTGAGTACCGGAACGATTGAGAAACGGCGCAACTCGCTTCATATTGCTCCCGCGCTGGCCTTGCCCGGCTTTCACCGAGAGGAAGCGACATGCATGAACTTGCAATTCTTGTCTCCATCTTGGGCGTCTTCCTTCTTGGAGCCATGAGCCCTGGCCCTAGCTTCATTGTGGTGTCGCGGATTGCGATCGCCCGCTCTCGCGCCGACGGAATAATGGCAGCGTTGGGCATGGGCGTCGGCGGCTTTGTCTTCGCCTGCATTGCGGTGGCCGGCCTGACAGCGATCCTCCTCCAGGTCGAATGGCTCAACACCCTGCTCAGGCTCGCCGGCGGCGCATATCTTGTCTGGATCGGCTTCAGCATCTGGCGTGCAGCGCCCCAGACGATATCGATTGCCGATGCTCCGGCTGACCAGCCGAGCACGCTGTGGAAGTCCCTGCTGCGGGGCCTGTTCGTGCAAGTATCCAATCCAAAAACGGCGATATTCTACGCGTCGATGTTCGCCGCGCTGCTGCCGTCTCCGACGCCTACCTGGATGCTCCTCGCGCTTCCACCGCTCCTCTTCATCAACGAGTTCATGTGGTATGCGATTGTCGCCGTCGGCTTTTCCTCGCGCGCACCGCGAGCCGTCTATCTGCGCTCCAAGACCTGGATTGACCGGGCTGCCGGCGCAGTCGTTTGCGCGCTGGGTATCAAGCTGATGGCCGACAGCGCGCGAACAATCGGCTGATGCCCTGAGCGAGGCGTAACAACGCCTCGCCACCCAAAGCGTGCGCCCGATCGCAAGAAGCAGCGCTGTCTGCGATACAACCATCGCGTCCAAATGCGCCGTCCGAGTTGCAAGTGGGCACATGCATTGGCATTGTTCCACCCCGAACGAAGAGAGGACAATGCCAAAAGTCGTTGGAATCGGTGGAGTGTTCTTCAGGGCGGCGGACCCAGCTGGGCTCGCAGCATGGTACGAGAACCATCTTGGGATTGACGATCTGCACAAAGCCGTTTGGCAGCAGGAGGCAGGCGCAACGATCTTTGGGCCGTTCTCTAAGAACACCGACTACTTCGGTCGATCGGAACAGCAATGGATGATCAATTTCCGCGTCGATGATCTCGATGGACTCATGGCTAAGCTGAGGGCGAGCGGCATTGCGGTGGAAACCCGTGCCGAATGGGACTCGGAAGTCGGCCGGTTTGCACGCATTCACGATCCTGAGGGCAATCCGGTTGAACTCTGGGAACCAGCGAGCGCGTGAATGATGGCGAATGGCCCGCCACTCACGGCTCGGACAGCAGAGTGAACCGTTCATAAGCCTTCCTATGGCTGCCCTCTGGACCTTGGAAGGCCGCGCCCTACTTCACCGGTTTGGCGCGCCTGAGATTGCATCAGGCCTCAGCCCCCGCGCATCACTACCGCAAGGACTTGCGGTTCCGATCAGCGCTTCAGCCCTCAATCCAATGCCAATTCGCCACGCTAGCGGGAGGAACGTCCATGACCATTGCCCAATGCGCCTGCGGTGCACTCAGACTAAAGCTCAGCGAACCACCCCGATTGACTGCGCTGTGTCACTGTTTCGCTTGCCAGCGAAGAACTGGCGCCCCGTTCAGTGCAAATGCGTTCTACGCACCTGAATGCGTCGAGATCTCCGGAGCGTCTACAGAGTTCATGCGCACCGCAGACAGCGGTCGCAAGGTTCGAATGCATTTTTGCCCAACATGCGGATCGACCGTCTATTGGAAGGCCGAAGCCGCACCGTCCTGGATCGGGCTGGCGGTTGGCTCAATTGCGGATCCGACCTTCGCGCCGCCTGTCATATCGGTGTTCGAGCAGTCGAAGCATGCTTGGGTGCGGCTTGGCGAAACGATCGAACATTTCCAAGGCCTTCCAACCGGCCAAGGTGAACATGAATAGCGGGGCGGGCGGCAGCCGCATCTTCCAGAGAGAAGTTCGGGCCGGCAACATTCGATCTTACGCGACGGCCTGAGCGCCCGTTATTTCGACAAGCGAGCCACAGATGAATGCAGCCTCGTCCGATGCGAGGAAGGCGACGAGTGCCGCAACCTCTTCCGGCTTTCCGATCCTGCCAAACGGAACGAGCCTGTCGAGGTCGGCAATGGTTCGCCCTGATCGCTTCACGCCGGATTCCAGCATGGGCGTGTGAATTTCACCCGGACACACGGCATTCACCCGGATCTTGTTTGGCGCATAATCTCGGGCAAGGTTCTGCGTGAACGCCGCGACCGCCGCCTTGGTGGTGTTGTAGGCAATGTGGTTCGGCGCCGGATAGAGGCCCCACTGCGAGGCGGTGTTGACGATCGCACCGCCGCCGGCCTCGATCATGTGCGGTAGCGTGGCCCGGCAAAGGTGGAACATTGAATCGAGATTGACCGCGAAACTCAGACTCCAGTCGTCGTCGGTCAGCGACAGGAGATTGCCGCGTCGATTGATGCCGGCGTTGTTGACCAGCAAGTCGATGCGCTTTCTCAGCGCAAACGCTTCTTCGATCAGCCCGAAACAGGGCTCCTTGCGCGAAATGTCGGCAGCAATCGCGACCGCGGAACCACCGACGGAGACGATCTCGGCAGCGACAGCGTCCGCTGCTTCACCATTCACGTCCGAGACGACGACCAATGCGCCCTCGTCCGCCAGCCGCCGCACTATCGCGGAACCGATGCCGCCGCCACCGCCGGTCACGATCGCCACCTTGTCCTCGAACCTCTTCATCGTCTCTCTCCTCTCCTATCGGGTGTAACCAGTCATCGAATGTAGCTGCCGCCATTGACGTCGAGCGTCGCGCCGTTCAGCGAACGCTGCGAAGGCCGGAGCGCGAAGGCGACGAGTTCAGCGATCTCCGAGGGCTGGGCCATTTCGCCGATCGGAATGTCGGCGACGGCCGCCTGCTTGCCGAACTTCGCGACGAAGTCCTCAGCCATGTCCGTCTGCACCCAGCCGGGTGCGATCGCCAGGGCGACGACACCATCGGCGCCGAAGCTGCGGGCAATCGATTTGGTGAGATTGACCAGCGCCGCCTTCGTCACGCCATAGGGCATGGCGTCGGCCGCATAGCCGCGCTGTCCCGCCCGGCTCACCATGTTGATGATGCGCCCGCCACCCTGAGCCCTGAAGTGCTTCAGAGCCGCCTTGCAGAGATCAGCTGCAGCAAAGAAGTTCACCTGGAATTCCCTCTGCCAAGCCTCTCGCCAGGCACCCGGTTCGGCATCAATCGAAATCTCAGTGCGGATGCCGGCATTGTTGACGAGCGCATGGATGCGTCCGGCGCGAGCTTCGGCGTTCCGCCAGAGGTTGAAGGCGCCGTCATCGGCGGAGAGATCTGCCCGCACAATCATCCCCTCGCCCGGAATACTGGCCAGCAGTGCCTCCGCGGCCGCCCGGTCGCGGCCATAATGGATGATCGGACGGGCACCCTCCTCCGCCAGGCGCCGCACGATCGCAGCACCAATGCCGCCGGAAGCGCCGGTGACGAGGACGGTCTGGCCCGAAAGAGTTGTTGTTGTCATGACGCCTCCTCCTTCAACTCAAAGCATCGACCTGCGGACCCCAACTGTCAGAAAGCGCAAAACCGCTCCTGAACGGGTCCTCGTCGGAAATGCGGAGCTGCTCACGGCCATAGATCCAGGCCTGCCCGGTGATGCGCGGCAACACCGCGGGGCGGCCGCCGACTTCTGAGACACCAATCGCCTCGGCCGTGAACTCGCCGCCAATGATCGAGCGCGATGTTCGCCGATCGCCGACCCTGAGTTTTCCGCGGGCATAAAGCGTTGCGAGATTTGCCGAGCTGCCGGTTCCGCAAGGTGATCGGTCGACACGGCCGGGTTTCAGCGTCGTACAGGTACGCACGGCTCCGTCAGGCGCTTCGCCACGAAACATGACATAGGCGATCTCGTCGATGCCGGTCAGCACCGGATGCTTCACCGCCACCTGTTCGGACAGCAAGGACTTCAGTTCGATGCCGGCTTCGGCCAGATAGCGGGCGTTTGGCCGGCGCAATCTCGCTGCCCACCTGAACAACGTCGACGATCGCGTAGTAAACGCCACCGAAGGCGATATCGACCTTGATGCGGCCCCAGCGCGGCGTCTCGATTTCCCGATCAAGCGCCTCGGCAAAACTCGGCACATTGTCGAGGCTGACGGACAGGCAGCGGCCGTCGCGGCAGGTGGCGCGGGCAACGATCAACCCCGCCGGAGTGTCCAGCCGCACGATCGTTTCCGGTTCCCGCATCGGGACGCGGCCACTTTCGAGGAGCGCCGTCACGACGCAAATGCAATTGCTGCCGGACATCGGATGGGCACGATCGGCCTGCAGCACGATAAAGCCGGCATCCGCGTCAGGCCGCGTTGGCGCGAGGAGCAGGTTCACCGACATCGCCACGCTGGCGCGCGGCTCGAAGGTGACGAAGCGGCGCAGGCTGTCGTCGACCATGTTGATGTGGTTCATCTTGTCAAGCATGGTCGCACCGGGAATTTCCGGCGCGCCACCGACGATCACCTTGCCGATCTCGCCCTGGCAATGGACCTGCAGCAGATCGAGCGAGCGATCCCAACTGATGGAAAGCGTGCCACTCATTTGATGTACCAGCCCCATTTTTCACCGGTGGCAAAGCGGGTGATCTGCTTGGTCTCGAGATAGTTATCCAGACCCCAGCGCCCGAGCTCGCGGCCGATGCCCGATTCCTTGTAGCCGCCCCAGGGCGCCTCGGTGAATGTCGGCTGCGAGCAGTTGATCCAGACGATTCCGGCGCGGAAGGCAGCGGCCACGCGCTCCGCGCGACGGTCGTCCCGCGACATGACGGCGGCCGCGAGACCGAAACGGGAATCGTTGGCAAGCTCGATCGCTTCCTCCTCGGTCGAGAATGACCTGATAGAAACGACCGGTCCAAAAATCTCCTCGCGCCAGGCATCGCTTTCCAGGGGAACATCGGTCAGCACCGTCGGTTCGAGATAGTAGCCCGTCTCGAAACCTTCGGGCCGCTTCCCGCCGCAGGCGACGGTCGCACCGGCAGCCTTCGCCGCCTCGATCGCCGCGACGACCTGCTGATGTTGGCGCTTGGAGACCAGAGGTCCCAGAAGCACGCCGTCTTCGAGCCCATTGCCGATGCTGATCTTCTTCGTTTCTTCGACGAGACGGGCGATCAGACGGTCGTAAATACCGTCGTGTATCAGGACGCGGGACGTCGCCGAGCAAACCTGCCCCTGGTTCCAGAAGATGCCGAACATGATCCATTCGACGGCCTCGTCGATATCGGCGTCATCGAAGACGACGAAGGGCGACTTGCCGCCCAGATCAAGGCTGATGCGCTTGATGTCGCGGGCGCCGGAACCGGTGAAGGCAAGCTTGTCGACCTGCCTGTGGTCGATGATCGCCTGACCGGCGACCGAGCCGGCTCCGGTAACGACATTGAGGACGCCGGCGGGGAGACCGACGTCATCGGCGATCGCCGCAAGCTCCAGCGCCGTCAGCGACGTCACTTCGGCCGGCTTCAAGACCACCGTGCAGCCGGCCGCGAGTGCCGGCGCCACCTTCCAGGCAGCCATCAGCAGCGGGTAGTTCCAGGGGATTATGGCGCCGGCAACGCCGATCGGCTCCTTGACAGCTTTGGACGTGAAGCGCGCATCGGGGAGCGCGATCGGCTCCTCCGGACTGTTGTCGAGCTGCTCCGCAAGCCCGGCATAAAAGTCGAAACAGCCGGCCGCGTCGGCAACATCCCAATCGGCCTCCGGAAGCGGCTTGCCGTTGTCGATCACTTCCAGACGCGCGATCTCCGCCTGCCGGGCACGAATACCCTCGGCGATGGCGCGCAGGTACCTGGCGCGTTGCGCCCCGGACAGCTTCGGCCAGCCGTCCCTATCGAAAGCGCGGCGTGCCGCCTTGACCGCGACATCGACGTCTTCCGCCGTTGCCGCGGCGATCCTGTGGATCACCTCTTCCGTCGCCGGATTGACGACGTCGAAGGTCCGTCCATCGGACGACGGCCTCCACTTGCCATCGATATAGAGTTCGCTTCGCATGGTTTTCTCCCTGTTTTCCCGGCGCCGCGCTTAGAAGCGATCGACGCGATAGGGTTTGAGATCGACGGGGGGCATCATGCCCGCCATGAGATCGGCGATCAGGCGAGCGGTCGTGGCCGCATAGGTGAGCCCGAGATGGCCGTGACCGGTGGCGTAGAAGACGTTCCTGCGTTTGGCAGAGGGGCCGATGACCGGCACCGTATCCGGCAGGGCGGGTCGGTGGCCCATCCATTCGCTCATCTGTTCGGCCTTGAGATCGGGCAGCGCTTCCTTCGCCCGCTTCACCAGCACTTTCGCGCGACGGTAATCCGGCGGCGCGTCCAGGCCGGCCATTTCCACCGTACCGCCGACGCGAATGCCACCCGCCGTCGGCGCGACCATGAAGGCGCGGGCCGGCCAGATGATCGAATGGCGCATGGCGATACCCGGCGCCATGATCTGGGTGTGGTAGCCGCGCTCGGTCTCAAGCGGGATCGACTCGCCGATCAGACGTGACAGACGACCGGTGAAGGCGCCTGCCGCCAGCACGAAACGATCGGCCGGCAGCCGGCCGCCGTCCGCTAGTCCCAACGCCGATATACCGCCCTCGCCTTCCTCGAAGGCGACGACCTCGCCGGTCTCGATCGTACCGCCGAGCGCCTGGAAGCGATCGGCCAGGGCCGTCACCAGCCGATGGGGATCGGCGATCGAACGGTTGTCGGGGAACAGCACCGCCTTGGCGATTTTCGTCGTCAGGGCCGGCTCGAGATTGCGGATGGCATTGGCCCCGAGAATCTCGTGACGGAAGCCAAAACGTTCGAGGATTTCGATATGGTCCCGGTCCGCACGAAACTCGGCCTCGTCGGCATAGAGGCTGAGGCAGCCTTCGGCGCTCAAGAGGGATGTGAGCCCCGTCTGGCTCAAAAGTGCGTCGAGATCCTCATGAACCCGGCCGCAAAGGGCGGCACCCGCTGCCTCCAGTTCGCGCAGTTTTGTCGGCCGGCTGGCTGCGAGGAAACGCAGGAACCACGGCACAAGCTTCGGCACGTAGCCTGGCCGAATGCGCACCGGCCCCTCCGGATCGAGCAGCCATTTCGGCATCTGTGCCCAGACACCGGGACGCGAAGCCGGCATGAACTCGGTCACGGCAATGCTCGCCATATTGCCGAAGGAGGCTCCCATGCCCGGGGCAGCGCGGTCGATCAGCGTCACGGAAAAGCCGCGGCGCTGAAGCTGGTAGGCGATGGTCGTGCCGATGATGCCGGCGCCAACGACAGCGATGGATGACAAGGGAGTTCTCCTCGAAACTCGAAAAGCCGGAAGCAGGCTGCTTCCGGCCCGCTTGCGTCAGTTGAGGATCGGCGCGACGGCCGCGCGAAAATCCGCCTTTTCCTGCTCGGTCAATTCTCCGAGCGGCGCACGGCAGAGACCGACCGGCGTGCCCTGAAGCTCGCAGCCGTACTTGATCTTCTGCACGAACTTGCCGCTTTCGAGGATGTTCATGGCGCGATAGAGCACCGTCATCTGTTCGCGCGCCTTGGCGAGATCACCCGAACGGAAGGTACGGTCGAGATCGACGCAGGCCTTCGCCATGCAATTGGCCGGGCCGCAGATCCAGCAGTCCGCGCCCCAGAACATGAAGTCGAGGGCGATATCGTCGGAGCCGGAGATAAGGTCGATGCGACCCTTGTAGCGTGCATAGATGTCGATCGCGCGCTGAAGCGACCCTGAACTTTCCTTGATGCCGAGCACCCGCGGATCGTCGGCAAGCGCATCGAGGATATCGAACCCGATCTCCACGCCGTCCTTGTAGGGGTAGCTGTAAAGGACGAGGTTGATATCCGTCTCCTTCAGCACGCGCTGGAAGTGAGCGAGAAGCTCTTCCTGGGTTGGCCGCGTGTAGAACGGGGTCGCAAGCAGCACGGTGTCGTAGCCGATCTCCTTGGCCCGCATCGTGTTCTCGATCACCTCGCGGGTGGCCGGGCCATTCGTTCCGGCGATCAGGGCCTCACCGGCCTTCGCAAAATCCTTCACGAATTTCAGCACGTCGTCGCGCTCAGCATTCGACAGCGCCGAGTATTCGCCGGTCGAACCCATCGGCACCCAGCCGGTGACGCCGGCGGCGCGCAGGCCTGTAAGGTGCTTTTCGAAGGCCTTGAAATCGACCTTGCCATTCGCATCGAACGGCGTGATGAGGGCGGGCATGACGCCAGAGAGTTTCATGGGGAGGTCTCCTGTCCTTGGATGATCAGATGGCAAGTTTCTTGAGGATGCGGCCTTCGACGAGCGTGACGGCGCGCGTCAGCGGAAAGGCGATGGCGAAGTAGATGAGCGCGACGATCGTCAGCACCTCGATGGGCCGCGCGGTATTGTTGGAAATGTTCTGGCCGACGAACATCAGGTCGGCCATGCCGACGGCCGAAACCAATGCGCTCTCCTTGAAGAGACTGACGCAATTCGACAGCAGCGTCGGCACGGCGCGCAGCACCGCCTGCGGTAGCACGACATTGGTGATCTGCACGCGCTTGGGCAGGCCAAGCGCAACGCAGGCATCAAGCTGCTCGCGCCCCACGGATTTGAGCGAAGCCCGGAACGTCTCGCTGGTGATCGCGCCCATATAGAGGGTCAGGGCGATGACGCCGGAAGCAAGATTGGAAAGCTCGACGCCGAGGATCAGCGGCAGGCAGAAGAAGATCCAGAAGAGCTGGATCAGCACCGGCGTACCACGGAAGAACTCGACATAGATGCCCGCCACTGCCCGCAACAGAACATTCGAGGAGGCGCGGGCGAGGCCGACGAGGAAGCCCAGCGAACAACCGAGCACGACGCAGATGAGCGTGAGCTTGATGGTGGTCCAGAGGCCGAGCGCCAGAGCTGCCTGGAAGCGTTCGAGGACGGAGAAATCGAGGGACATGTCTTCCTCCTAGCTCGTGATCGCCTGACGCCGGCGTTCGAGATGGCCGACGATCTGGGTGACGGGAAAGGAAACCGCGAAATAGATGAGTGCTGCGACGGTGAAGGTCTCGATTGGCCGATAGGTCTCGGTCGAAAGCGTCTTTGCCTGGTACATCAGGTCCTGTACCGCGACGATCGCAACCAGCGCGCTTTGCTGGAAGATGACGATGCCGTTGGTGAGAAGAACGGGGACGGACGCGCGCAGCGCATCAGGCAGCACGATGTAGAGAATGCGCTGCAGCGGATTCAGCCCAAGCGCGATGCCGGCATCGAGTTGCTCGCGCGGCACCGCCTGGATGGCAGCGCGATAAGCCTCGGCATTGAATGCCATCAGGTTGAGACCCAACGCCATGACGCCCATCGTCATCGACCCGAGAAAGACGTTGAAGAGCATCGGCACGCAGTAGAAGAACCAGACGATCTGGACGATGGCCGGCGTGCATCGGAAAAACTCGACGAAAAGCATCGCAGGCAACCGGATCGGTGCAACGCGGCTCATCAGCAGAAGGGCCAGCGGGAAACCTAAGACGATGCCGATGATATTTGCGGCAACGGTCAATTGAACCGTGACGAGCAAGCCCTCGATCAGTGGAGTGAGCGAGACCGACTGGAAATCGAACGTGTAGTTCACGGGCGACCTCCTATTGCTTGATGTGAAAGACGCGGTCGATGAATTCCCGGGTTCTTTCCTCCCGGGGCGCACCGAGCACCTGTTCAGGTGGCCCGTCCTCGACCACCACGCCGCCGGCACAGAAGATCACGCGCGATGCGATGTTCTTCGCAAACCACATGTCGTGGGTGACGATCATCATCGGCATGTTCTGGGCGGCAAGCTGCAGGATGACCTGCTCGACTTCCGCAACCAGCTCCGGATCGAGAGCCGACGTGACTTCGTCGAACAGCATGAGTTTGGGGTCGAGCATCAAGGCGCGAGCAATGGCTACGCGCTGCTTCTGCCCACCGGAGAGCTGAGCGGGATAGGCATTGGCCTTCGCGCCGAGGCCAAAGCGCTCGAGCAGTGCCTGCGCCCTTTGCAGGGCTATCGCCTTCTTCTCGCCCCTCACCTTGCACGGTGCCAGGATCAGGTTCTGGATGACGCTGAGATGGGGAAAGAGCGTGTAGTGCTGGAACACCATGCCGATCGAGCGCCGAACCTCGGCATCGATTGTCGTTTTCGCGTCCGTTCCCTTGGAGGAAATGTAGGGCTTGCCACCGAAGGTGATCGAACCGCTGTCGATCTTTTCCAGCCCCATCATGACCCGCAGCAGCGTACTCTTGCCGCCGCCGCTCGGGCCGATGACGACAACGCGCTCGCCGGGCTTCATTTCGATGTCGAGGCCTTTCAGCACCTGGATGTGCGGGCCATAGCTCTTGTGCAGTGACTTGACGTTGACGAGCGGAGCGACTGTGGCAGTCATGGCATCCTCGTGATCCGGCGTTTCTAGTGGGAGCCGAGGCATTCGCGCCTCGGCCTTAAACGTCACTTCGTCGATTTCAGGACGTCGTCGACGGCCTTGCGGATCAGCCCGTCGATGTGACCGGTCGCGACCTTTTCCTCGAGGAAGATATTGACGACCTCCACGTCGGCTGCCGAAAGCTGATGCGGCAGACCAAAAGCCACGCCCTGCTTGGCGAGCGCCGGTTTCGGATTGAGGGCAACAGCCCAGTCGGGGTTGGACTGGGTGAAGAGCTGGTTCGTGTCCGAGGCATCGACGAGGATATCGGCGCGCCGCGAGACGACAGCGAGGCGGGTCTCATCGTTGCCGGGCAACCGAAGGATCGTCGCGTTCTTCACTGCCGCAGAGATCGCCTTGTCCTGGGCGGTACCGGACATCACGGCGAGCGTCACGTCCGCCTTGTCGATGTCGGCGACGGACGCCGCCCCAGTCGGGACCTTCGGATTGTCTTTGTTGTAGGCGAGCGAGATCTGGTACTCCATCGCCGGCACCGAGAACTGGACCGCCATGGCGCGGGCGGCCGTGCGGTTGAGCGCGAGCGATACGTCCCATTTGCCGGCCTGAAGACCGGCGACGATGTTGTCCCAGGTCGTATCGACGAATTCCGGCTTGACCTTCAGTGTTT
Source organism: Ensifer sp. SSB1 (assembly GCF_016652895.1). Taxonomy (NCBI): domain Bacteria; kingdom Pseudomonadati; phylum Pseudomonadota; class Alphaproteobacteria; order Hyphomicrobiales; family Rhizobiaceae; genus Ensifer; species Ensifer sp. SSB1. Next base: position 55,099 of record NZ_JAEPRP010000007.1, on the reverse strand, counting down.
CAGCGAACTCGCGGCAAAGGTCGGCGAAGAAACCGGAGTATTCCCCGCTCGCCGGATCGCGCATGACGTACGGCGGAGCAACGGCTGCGCCGCAGCGCAGCACACCCGCCTTCTGCACGCCCTGCCAATAGCCGCTTTCGGCAGATTGGGCGTGTGCGGCTGTCACTGAAACGCCGGTCATCAGGGCAAGCGCAGGCAATGCCCGCAGCGCGGGCGCAAGCAACGTCGAAAGCATCATTGTTTCCTCTGTCTTGTAGTGCGCGGTGCCGCGCGGTTCCTCTCGTCGGACGTGCCGATTTTCTTATTTTTTGTGTCGTCTCCGTGTCGACATGATAATTAATGTCGTCTCAGTGTCGACAAAGTCAAGCGAAAATTTTACATTGTCTCCGACTGCCCGTTCTGGCCATATGGTCCGGAAACATGGGAAAGGGTGCCAAGTGTCTGAAGAAGTGGAAACCAAGCGAGCCAAGGGGACCGGCTGGAAAAGCGTCTACGAGACGCTCAGAACAGAGATCCTGGCGCTAACGCTTGCCCCCGGTCAGCTGCTTGACGAGAACAGCCTGGCGGAACGGTTCGACATGTCGCGCTCTCCGGTTCGCGAGGCGCTGATCCGGCTCGCCGGCGAGGAGCTGGTCGTGACGCTCTCCAACCGCAGCACCATCGTTGCGCCGATCGAAGTGGCGACCTTCCCGAAATATGTCGACGCCCTCGACATTGCCCAGAGGATGAACACCCGCCTTGCCGCGCAATTGCGGACGGATGCCGATCTGAAGGCAATTTCCAAGCGGCAGAAGGAGTTCGAAGCGGCCGTCAAGGGAGCAAACCATCTGCAGATGTCGGAGGCGAACAAGCAGTTCCATATGGCAATCGCCGCAGCGGGAAAGAACGCCTATCTCGCATCCTTCTACGAACGCCTTCTCAACCAGGGACAAAGAATGCTGCACCTGCATTTCGAGTATCTGGAGCGCACCCATGAAGGCTACTTGCTCACCGACGAACACAATCAGATGCTGGAGGCGATCCGCATGCGCAACGCCGACCTCGCAGATGAGCTTGCTCACGCCCATACGCGGCAGTTTCAGGACAACTTCATGAACTTCATGCGCGAGAACTACACCACAGATGTGTCGCTCGCGCCGCGCAAGGCGGCGGAATAGAGATGCATATCGGCTTCGTCGGGACCGGAACGATTACCGAAGCGATGGTCACGGGGATCGTCGGTGCGGAACTTGCCGTTTCGGAGATCAAGGTGTCGCCCCGAAACCGGGAGATTGCAGAACGGCTCGCCGAGCGTTTCGCGATCGTGAAGATAGCCGCGGACAATCAGGAAGTGGTTGCAACTGCAGACGTGGCGTTCCTGGCGGTCCGTCCGCAGATCGCGGAAGCGGTCATCCGCGAGCTTGAGTTCCGTAAGGGCCAGACGGTCGTGAGCGTCATTGCGGCAACCGATCGCACCAAGCTGATGCGCTGGATCAACGAAGAGGTCGAGCTGACCCAGGCGATCCCGCTGCCTTTCGTTGCCGAACGCCAAGGTGTGACATCGATCTACCCGCCCAGTCCGCGGATCGCGTCCATCTTTGCCGCCCTCGGCACTGCCGTCGAATGCGAAACGCAGGAGGAGTACGACCTGCTTGCCGTTGCCAGTTCGCTGATGGGGACCTATTTCGGCATCCTCGACCGAGCGACCGGCTGGCTGGCCGAGAAAGGGATTTCACGCGAAAAGGGCCGCGCCTATCTGGCGCCGCTCTTCCTGAGCCTGGCACAGACGGCGGTCCGGAAGGACGACAAGCCCCTGGAGGCCCTCAGGCGCGTGTTTTCGACGGCGGGCGGCCTGAACGAACAGGTCTTCAACGACTTTGACCGGGATGGCGGGAGCGCAGCACTGATGAACGCCCTGGACAACGTGTTGCGGCGCGTCAAGGGATAACCCCGGCAACGGCGACATGAGCCACCGAGCTTTGAAGGGAACCTGCTCCCATCCATCGGCCACGACACCTTGGAACTCAGGCCGGCCCCAGCATGATAAAGGTCTCGCTCTTCGCGACACCGTCGGTCGCGCGAACCGTGGAGATGAGCTCGTTCAATTCCGACATGGTCGAGACCTCAATCTCCGCGATCATGTCCCAGACACCGTTGGTGTTGGAAACGGAAGTAACGCCCGGTACCCGCTTCACAGCAGCGATCGCGTGCTTCGGTGACCCGCTCATCTCGATCAGGATAAACGCCCTGATCAAGTCCTTGCTGATTTCGTTCTTCAAGCGGACCGTGAAGCCCTTGATGTCGCCATCCGCAACCAGCCGATCCAGCCTTTTTTGAGCCGTTGCTCGCGCCACCCCCAGAATCTGCGCGAGCTGCGGAACGGACGCTCGGCCGTTGATACGCAGCTCCGCAATCAGGCGCCTGTCGAGATCGTCCATGGCCGCTCCCTATTTCGTTATATCAATTACTATTTCGTCACATATTGGAAAATTCAAGCACTTTGCGTTCTTTTTTGTTCATCGCGATCGTACTACGACTTTCAGCCATCGATAGACAGCCGACCGGAACAATAGCGGGACCACTCAATCACCCGGCTTGACTGTCAGTCGATCAATCCAGGGAATTTGGAAAATCGCCTCGTAGACAACGCGTCGATCCGGCTGACGGATCGCATCGGGAGATGAATATATGAAACTGAACAAAGCCCTTTCCGCAGCCCTCATCGCGGCCGCGTTCCTCCTTCCACTCTCATCCGCCCAGGCCGATGATCTGCAAGAGATCGAAAAGGCAGGAAAGCTCTCCGTCGCCCTCTCCGGCGTGTTCCCTCCGTTCAGTTTCGTGGATGAAAACAACAAGGTCGTCGGCTTCGACGTGGACGTCGCCTCGGAAATCGCCCGTCGCCTGAAGGTCGAGCCGACTATCGTCACGACCGCATGGGACGGCATCATCGCCGGCCTGGTCACCGGCCGCTACGATACGATCATCGGCTCCATGAGCATCACCGACGAACGAAAGAAAGCCGTCGACTTCGTCGGACCATACTACCGCTCGGGCTTGGCGTTCTTCGTGCGCAAGGGAGCCGGCGTGACGCGCGTCGACGAACTCAAAGGAAAAACGGTCGGCGTGACGCTCGGAGAGACCGCCGAAAAATGGGTGCGTGAGCAGAACGCCTACGAAGTCCGCACCTACAAGGGACTGCCTGAAATGCTCCTGGACGTCGCTGCGGGCCGCGTGGATGCGATCGTAGCCGACGACGTTCCAGTCTTCGTGGCGATTGCCAAGAGCAACGCCCCCGTCGAGCAGGTCAAGAACGACGAGCTGCCGCGCTACGACGCCGGCATCGCCATTCGCAAAAGCAACCCGGAGCTCGCAGCTGCAATGCAGAAGGCTCTCGACGGCATGATGGCCGACGGCACCTACGAAACGATCGCCAAGAAGTGGATCGGTCAGGACATCCGCTAGCTCAATCGGCCGGGATGTCAAACAGCATCCCGGCCTTCCCCGACGGTTAGGCGCACGTTCGGCTGCGGCCTTGACATCGCCATTACCTCGAATTTCGCAGCTCCAGGGCCCTGCCACGCGGAGGCGCATGTTTCATGCGGCCTGAACGATGGCGGAGCATTGCCCGCGAGCCAGGTCCGGAGACCCGGAATGGATTTTCAATTGATCGGGCGAATAGCGCCCTTCATCGCAGAAGCATCGTTGGTGGCGATCGGCCTGACCGTCTGTTCGCTGGCGATCGGGCTCTTGGTCGCGGCTGTCGTCGCCACCGGGCGCTTTTCGAAGATCGGACCGATCCGGTGGCTTGCGACCTTCTACGTCAGCGTCATGCGGGGCACGCCCCTGATCGTGCAGCTGTTCATCGTCTTCTTCGGGGGGCCGCAATTCGGGCTGGAGTTTACACCGTTCGTCGCCGGTGTCGTGACGATGGGCTTCAACATTGGCGCCTACATGTCCGAAGGGATCAAGGGAGCCATCCTCGCCGTCGACAAGGGACAGGCCGAAGCAGCGCGATCGCTCGGTTTCGGCCGTTTCGATACGTTGCGGCTGTTCATCTTACCTCAGGCCGCGCCGCTGATGGTGCGTTCCCTGGGCATCAACACAGTCATCCTGTCGAAAAGCACCGCATTGGTGTCGACGATCGGCGTGGTGGAACTGACGTATTCCGCACAGCGGTTCGTGACCTCCACCTATAAGCCGTTCGAGGTCTTTGCTGTCGCCGGCGTGGCCTACCTGGCGATTATCGCCGTCGTCTCCCTTGCCGCCCGCGGGGTCGAGCGTGCCTTCGACGCAAGCGGAAGGGCAGTCGCATGACACTCGATTTTAGCGTCGTACCGCCCTACTGGAGCCTCCTGCTGGTCGGCTTGGCCTGGACCATCATCATCACCGTTCTCGCAGGCACCATCAGTGTCGTGCTTGGCGTGATTGTTGCAATCGCAACGCTCTACGGTCCAAAGCTCGTCAGCCTGCCCGTTCGCGGCGTCACGTTTCTCTTCATGGGAACGCCGCTGCTGCTGCAGCTCTACCTGCTCTACTATGGCCTGTCGCAGGTGGGCCTGATGCTGCCGGCCTTCTGGACCGGTCTCATCGGACTTGGCTTGCACTACGCCGCCTACAATGCCGATATTTTCCAGGCATCGTTGCAAGCCGTGGATGCCGGACAAACGGAGGCCGCCCGATCGCTCGGGTTCAGCCGGGGCTCAACCTTGCGTCACTTCATCGTACCGCAAGCCATCCTGACCGCGCTGCCCCAGGTCGGCAACAACAGCATCATCCTGCTGAAGGATACGGCCGTTCTTTCCGTGCTCGGCATCGCAGAGCTGGTTCTCAACGCTCAACGCGCCATCAGCGAGACCTATCGTCCCTTCGAGTTCTATTTCACGGCGGCTGTTCTCTACTACATCGTCAACCTGGCGATGGAGTTCGTACTGAGCAAGGCCGCCCGCAAAGCGGAAGCCATCCGATGACAGAACACAATCCCATGATCGAGCTGCGGCAGATCCGCAAATCCTACGGCACCCATGAAGTGCTCAAGGGTATCGACTTGCAGGTGGCGCGTGGCAAAATCGTCTCCATCATCGGGCCGAGCGGCTCTGGAAAGAGCACGCTGCTGCGATCGATCAATATGCTGGAGGAGACATCCTCCGGCGAAATTTGGCTCGATGGTCAACAGGTCAACCGGCCTCTCAAGGGCCGCGCATTCGAAAACCACATCAACCATATCCGACAGGAGATGGGCATGGTGTTCCAGCAGTTTAATCTTTTTCCGCATCTGACCGTCCTTCAGAACATCATGATCGGACCAATGCGGCTCAAGGGTCTGACCAAGGACGCCGCACTTGAACGAGCAAATGCACTGCTGGCCAAGGTCGGTCTTGCCGAAAAAGGGCACGCATATCCGGCGCGGCTATCGGGCGGGCAGAAGCAGCGGGTTGCCATCGCCCGCGCGCTGGCGATGCAGCCGAAGGTCATGCTGTTCGACGAGGCCACCTCCGCCCTCGATCCCGAGCTTGTCGAAGAGGTCAACCAAGTCATGAAGCAGCTGGCTGCGGAACACATGACCATGCTGATCGTGACCCACGAAATGCGGTTCGCTGCCGAGGTGTCGGATCACGTGATGTTCATGGATGGTGGCGTGGTGGTCGAGCAAGGAGCGCCGGAGCGCGTGTTCTCCGATCCCGCCGAGGCCCGCACCCGCGCGTTCCTGCGCAAATACCTGTCGAATTGAAGAATGAAAGAAGCAAAAATGACAAGCGCACGAAAAGAGACTGGCGCCCCATCTGACACGCGCATTGATCAGAACCGGGTGACGGATCTGGCATTGCGGCTTACGTCCTGGTCCAGCGAAACCGGTACGCCGGGCGAAGCGTCGTTCGCCGATCGTCTACACGATCTCTTGCGCGAACTTCCCTATTTCCGCGAACATCCCGAAGATTTGCGGCTTCTGGACAGTCATGGCGATCCGCTGACGCGCAACGTCGTCGCGCTTGTGCGCGGTACAGGCAGACGGACACTCGTGATGGCCGGTCATTTCGACACCGTTTCCATCGACAACTACCATGAACTCAAGCCGCTGGCGTGCGACAGCCGTCAATTGAAGGGTGCGCTGATCGAAAGCCTTTCGAAGCGTAGCGACCGCTCCGAACAGGAAGAGCGGGCACTGCAGGATCTTTTAAGCGGAGACTTCCTCCCCGGCCGTGGCCTGCTCGATATGAAGAGCGGGATCGCCGTCGCCATCGCCTGCCTGGAGAATTTCGCAGCGAACCCGGACCGCCAGGGCAATTTGATGATGGTCGCCACGCCGGACGAAGAACGCGAAAGCCGCGGCATGCGGTCCTTTCGGGATGCATTGCCGGGTCTCGTAAAGGATTTCGGCGTCGAGATCGCGGCTGCCATCAACCTCGACGTTACCTCCGACCAGGGTGACGGCCGCGAAGGTCGAGCGGTCTATGCCGGCACGATCGGCAAACTCTTGCCCTTTGCGCTCGTGATCGGCTGCAGCTCTCATGCCAGTTATCCCTTCGAGGGCGTCAGCGCGCAAGCCATGGCCGCAGGGATATTGGCGCGCCTCGAGGGCAACGCATCACTGGCAGATCGTGACCAAATCGATGTCTCGCCGCCACCGATCTGCCTCGAGGCAAAGGACCTCAGGGACGGGTACGAAGTCACCACGCCGGAGCGCTTCTGGATTGCTTTCAATTGGCTGTACCATGCCATGACAGCGGATGAATTGTTTGACCGGTTCAAGCGCGAGGTGCTCATCGGCGCGACCGAGGCGGTGGATCGCTTTGCTAGTCAATCCTGCGAATTCGGCAGACTCGTCGGCCGAAGCGCCGGGGCGACACCTGCAAAGCCGCGCCTCCTGAGCTTTCACGAGTTGAGAGCGCTGGCAGCGCAGACCTGCGGAGCGGATTTCGGCTCTCTTTATGCGGCTCAGGAGCAGGCGCTTTCAGGCGTGGACAATCCGCTGGTGCTTACACGACGACTGACCGAATGGCTGGTCGGGATCGCCCGCCTGTCCGGCCCGGCGATCGTCGTCGGCTTTTCGGGGCTGCACTATCCATCGAGCCGCCTGCGCCTCAGCGAGGCAAACGACCGTTCGCTTCATCAGGCCATCGAGATGGCCCGCACCGGCCTCGACAACGACCCCGAGCGCAGCCTCGTGTGGAAACCCCATTTCCAGGGCATATCGGATATGAGCTTCCTCGGCCTTTCGGCGAGTGGAAGTCAGGTCGTTTCAGACAACACGCCCATCTCGCGATTGATCGACCACCCACCGGAAGATGCGGTGTGTTTCCCGGCCGTCAACCTCGGCCCATGGGGGCGCGAATTCCACCAGAAGTTCGAGCGCGTGCACCAAGCCTACGCGTTTGGGGTCTTGCCGGCCCTCGTATCTGAAATCGCCAGAACATTTCTCGCCGACGACAACAGCGCGGGCTAATCTGCCGAACCCCGCCAGCCCTGACGACCCGAAATATCCAATGACAGGAAGCAAGCCAATGAGCACCCAGTCCAGTCTCAACACAGTACCCTTCGTCAGCGTCGATCACATGATGCGCCTTGTCCTGAAGATCGGTATCGAGACGTTTCTCACGGAACTTGCCGCGGTGATCGAAGAGGATTTTCGCCGCTGGGAACAGTTCGACAAGACGCCCCGTATTGCATCGCATTCCGAAGAGGGTGTGATCGAGCTGATGCCGACAAGTGACGGAACGCTCTATGGCTTCAAGTACGTCAACGGTCATCCCAAGAATACGAAAGAAGGACGCCAGACCGTTACCGCCTTCGGTGTGCTTTCGGACGTCGGAAATGGCTATCCGATGCTGCTTTCGGAAATGACCATTCTGACCGCTCTGCGCACGGCCGCCATGTCGGCTGTGGCTGCAAGACACCTTGCGCGGCCGAACTCGAATACCATGGCCATTATCGGCAACGGCGCGCAAAGCGAATTTCAGGCGCTTGCCTTCAAGGCGATCGTGGGCGTGACGGATTTGCGCCTCTACGACCTCGATCCAACCGCCACCGAGCGGTGCGCAAGAAATCTGGCCGGCAAAGGTTTTTCGATCACGACCTGCGCGTCCTCCCAAGAGGCGGTGGAAGGTTCAGACATCATCACGACCGTCACCGCCGACAAGCAGTACGCGACCATCCTGTCCGACAACATGGTTGGACCGGGGGTTCACATCAATGCCGTCGGCGGCGACTGCCCTGGCAAGACGGAACTGCACAAGGACATCCTGCTGCGCTCGGACATCTTCGTCGAATATCCGCCGCAGACGCGGATCGAGGGTGAGATCCAGCAGCTCGACGCAGATTACCCTGTGAAAGAGCTTTGGGAGGTCATTGCGGGCAAACGCCAGGGTCGGCAGTCCGACAGGACCATCACGCTGTTCGACAGCGTCGGGTTTGCGATCGAGGATTTCTCGGCATTGCGTTATGTCCGCAGCAAGCTGGAGGAAACGGGGCTCTACACCGATCTCGACTTGCTCGCCGATCCCGATGAACCACGGGATCTCTATGGCATGCTCCTGCGATGCGAGGCGAAGCTACACAGCGCATGACGCCTCCACGTCTTCCCGCGATGGCAGCATTCGAAGGCCGTGCCTTGGTTAGGCACAAAGGGTGGGGCGTTTAGGCACCGCGCTAGCCTCTCGGTTCGCAAACACATCGCTGTTTTCCGGCATCGCTCATTCCGGCAGACCTGCCTTGAGATAACCTGCGATAAAGTGCTGGCGGTGAGCGTCGTCGCGGAGCGGTTGCGTTCGCCCCCACTGACGCGCGGAAAAGCTGGGAAACTCGGCGAGAAATTGCTGTCCCACGTCACATGCTTCCGTGAGGCGACCGAATTGCGCGAGTGCTGCAGCGAGGTTGCGTTTTGAACCGGGGCCACCCGCCTGAGGGTGGCTCAGAGTTTCGACGGCATCCTGGTACCGACCTGCCGCATACTGAGCCCAGCCAAGATATGAATAGTGGTCTCCGGGCGGACGCCGGTTCAGTCGAAAGCTGTTCTGCGCGCATTCGATCGCTTCTGTGGCGTAGCCCGCGACATCGGCCGCCAGAATGACCGCGAGCCTCCTTTCGGGTCCTGGAGAAGCCAAAATTGATTGGGCATCGTCCGGCATCCAAGGATCGTACGCCGCGCGAAGATCACCTTCAAGCAAGGACACGGTAGCGGACGTGTGACGCCTGGTTCAGTGCGCCGGCTCCGATGGACGATCGCGCAGGAGAAACACTTTGACCTCCCCGTCGAGATCCCCGAATGGACCGGAACGGGTTGCCGATTTCGTGTCCAAGCCCTCCATGGTCGGCAGTTCCGGCATCATGCCGTCGCCGGTTCGTTGCCGGCTTACGGTCATGAGCGAGAACGGCCTGCTGAATTCCTCTTCGACGATTGAGCCCAGCCACAGGGGCGAGGTTCTTCCATCGCGAACCTGGAGGTCGGCGAACCACAGCCGCAATACCACGCGTGATGGGGGTTTGGCTTCGCCCGGCACTCGGATCAGGGTCAAGGCGGGAAGTTGCCCGAAAGCAAGGTGCGGCACCACGGGCAGATCCGCGGGTGACGCACCGCCCGAAAGCCAGCCTAGCGTCTGCAACGACGCCCAGGGCGGCGGGACACGCCACCCGGCCGCAAGCAACCGTCCTTCGATGGCATGCAGGTCACCGGCCCACTGGATGGTGAATGGCTCCTCGGTCTCACCGGTCAGTTCAATTCGTTGCGATGGAAGCTGCCGCCAACCGCCCGACCACCAATCTTCGCCAGCCATCGCCGGCATCTCGGTTTTCTTGGCGTAAAGGGCCGTGTCGCGCGCATGATGACGATAGACATTGGTACCGCCCGCAAGAGCGAGTGCCAGGCCGGCAACGAGCGCCAGTCCCAGCGCGCCAATGCGCGGAACGTCTCTGCGCAGGTAAAAGATGGCAACCACCGCCAGCCACACCGTGCCGAAAGCGAGCCCTCCGATCACGTCCGAGAACCAGTGCACGCCGAGATAGAGCCGTGAGAAGGCAATCGAAATCGCGAACGTGAGCGCGGCAAGTCCCACCGGGAAGCGCCAGTTCGGCTTGAGTTCTCGGGCAATCAGGAACGCCAGGAACCCATAGAGAACGAGATTGACCGTGCTGTGGCCGCTTGGAAAGGAGAAGGCGCTCCAGCCGGTGTAGGACGCCTCCGACGGGCGGGCGCGGTGCAGCGTAACCTTCACGACCGTGTTCAGGACTGACGCCCCGCCGACCGCCGCCATCCAAAATGTAGCGGCGCGCCAGGCGCGCCTCCACACCAGCCACAGAAACACGAGCGTGGTTACGGCCAGCACGACGCCCGTATCGCCCAGTTCCGTGATCGCGAGCATGATGACGTCGCCCGGCGGGCTGCGCAGTTCCTGCAAGGCGGAATAGATTGCGGTATCGGCCCGAACCAGCGGGTCGCCGTTGACCACGTCTTCCAGCACGCCGAAGAACAACCAGGCCGACGCAACCAGCATCAGCAGCAGTAGCGATATTCCTCGCGTTTCGGGGCGCAACGGATCGAGAAACTCAAGCGCGAAACGCCCCCAGCGGGAGTGGCTCGCCGCCGCACGTTCCAGAAACTTTTGCTGCATGTTCGCGATTAAGGGCACGCCACGACGCACGGCAAGCCGGACGAGCCAGCTTACCAGCCAGACGAGGACGACGAAGAGGATGACCAGGATGGCGAGCGGTTTGGCGGCAGAACCGAAACGGCTGAAGGCCGCACCGACGAAAACAGCCGGCAGAATATGCGATGGCGCCCATACGAGCGCGGACAGAACATTGGCAAAGTAGAACCGCCGCGCCGACATCTGCGACATGCCGGCAAGCACCGGAACGATCGCGCGGACCCCGGGTGTGAAACGCGCGATGAAGACGCTTTTGTCGCCATGTCGTGCGAAGAATGTCTCGCTGCGGGCCACGAGGTCCTGATGCCGATTGAGCGGCCACCGCTCGAGAATCGCCCTGTGATAGTGGTGCCCGATCCAGAAAGAGAGACCGTCGCCGACGATTGCTCCCGTCGCGGCCGCCACGAGGAGCGGCCAAAGCTGCACGATCCCGCTTGGCACCAGGGCACTGATTGCAAGAATCCCGGCCGTTCCCGGAATGAAGGCGCCGAAAAATGGAATCGATTCCGACAGCGCCAGCAACAGCACGGCCGCATAGGCAACGCCCGGATGGGCTGCAATAAACCCTGTGACAGCGGACAGGAACGAGGTGACCATAGCGACCTAAAAGATCCCCGTAATGATCCGGTCGACGCGCGTTCCCTCCCGATAGAACGCGCGGACCAACACGGCGGCGAGGACCCCCGTGAGCACGCCGCCGAGAATGTCACCTACATAGTGGATACCCAGATAGACCCTGGAGAATGCAACCAGCAAAGCTGCGGCAAGGAACCATTGGCCCCGCGTGCGCATGCCGTAGAGCAGGAAGGTCGCTGCGATCGCAAAGACCGCCGTCGTATGATCAGAAGGGAACGACGGGTCGGCACTGCGTTCGATCAGCAGGTGGGTGATACCGGCGTCATAAGGCCGGATACGGTGGACGAACAACAGAATGATCTGATTGATGGCAAGGCCAAGGAGGAAGGAAAAGCCCGCTGCGACGTGCCTGTTATGCGTCCTGGTGGATCCGTACCACCATTGCGCGGCAACGGCGACTACAAGCAACGGCACGCCGATGGCAGATATCCAGATGCACAGGAAATCCGCCGCCGCGGCAGTTCCGGCCAGATCGTTGATCGCGCGGGTCGCCGCAGCGTCAATTCCATACAACTGCATCAACGCCCCTCATTCCTAGTCCGCGCCCGGGACCCTTGATACGGCAAGTGGCTGTCGCCGGTGCAAGCTCAAGTCGACACGGTTTCCTTCAATCTTGTTTCCAAGATGGCAAGGAAAGCCGCCGCTTCTTCGGCACGAACCACCTCATTGGGCAGCAAGCCTTGGTAAAGCGACGGGTTACAATCTCGCCGTTGAAGCCGCGCGATTGCAAGCTCCAACTCGAGGCACCTATTCAGGCTCTCGCCTAGCCGACAGCACGATCGCGCACGCAGGAATTGCAATACTCTCGAAGCCTCCCCACATTGCTTCCTGGGGGCACTCTCCAAAACTCGAACGATCCGCAGCGGGCACTTTGCTCGCGAACACGAACGACAGTCGGACGACAGTCGGACGACAAAAGGATGGGGAATATGGCACCAAGCGGCAAGGACAGTCCGGCAGCGAAGAGCAAGGATCTGTGGCGTCGGCGCGGGTTTCGGTTCGTTGCAATCGCTTTGACGGCCCTGCTTATCCTTGTGGTGCTGCCGTTTGCGGTCATTCTCTATCCGACGCTGAAGCCCTATCCGGAGACCGAGCTTCCAGCTGCGACCTCGCAACTCGAACGAAACAGACAGGATATCGCGCATCTGCGGCGTCTGATCGAGGTCGATCGAAGCTTCACACCCGCGTCCAAGGCAGCATTTACGCATGCCCTCGATTCGTTGGAGCAGCGGGCCGGCGATCTCGATCGGCCCGGTCTGGCGATGGCCGCCGCGAAGGCGGTCGCGCTCGCCGACAATGGTCATACCAACGTCGTCGGGCTCGTCGGCGGCTACAGTTTTGGTGCCGTTCCCATTCGTCTTGGCTGGTTCGCCGACGGCCTGTTTGTGATCGCGGCGGCGAGCGATCAATCGCGCCTTCTCGGTGGAAAGATCCTTGCGGTGAACGGAAGAACGACGGACGCCCTGGTGGAGGCGCTGCGCCCGCATGTTGGTGGCCCCGTCAATCTCGCCCGGGAATTTGTGCCCAACTTCGCGATTTCGCCCGAGCTTCTTCTTGCCGCCGATCTCGCAGATAGCACAGAAGGTAGTACCTACCGTGTTGGCCTCCTGGATGGGCGTGTGGAAGATGTCGCACTTGTCGCGAACCCTGGCGCGCAAGAACCATTGACCGGCAATCTTTGGCCGCGGCGCGATTTGAGCCCGATCTCGCAAGCCGACCGGGGCGCCGGATGGCGACACATGCTCGATGGCGTCACGCTCCCGCCCTATCTCAAGCAGCTCGACGCCAATTCCTGGCACGAGTATCCCTTGCCCGACCTTCTCTATATCCAGATCAATCGCATCAGGGACGACACCCCGGAGGGATTGTCCGGATCGCTCGCCAAGATACTCGATGAAGCCGAGCAAAAGCCCATACGCAACGCCGTTGTCGACCTGCGGTTCAACAGCGGCGGCAATTACGAATTGACGGCTGAATTCTCACGGCGGCTTCCGGAAATCCTTCCGCCGGAAGGGCGGCTCTTCGTACTGACCAGCGCAAACACCTTCTCCGCCGCCATCAGCACTGCGGCGCGACTGAAGTATTTCGGTGGAACGCAAACCATTCTGCTCGGCGAGCCGATGGGCGACCGGCTGCAGTTTTGGGGCGAAGGCGGCCGCACGGTTCTGCCGAATTCACGGATCACCATCCGCTATACCACGGCCTATCATGATTGGGAGCACGGCTGCAGCCTGTCGCAACTCAGGACCTGTTTCCTGCTAAATTACTTCTACGACGTACCGGCAGGCTCCCTGCAACCAGCCATGTTGAGATCAGCGACCTTCGCCGACTATGCCGCCGGCAAGGACCCTGCGATGTCCGCGGTCATGCAGGTTCTCATGGTCGGCAATGCCGATTGAGAAGCACCAAGCCTTGCTATCGGAAAGGGCTGCATGTCTGGAGCTTCTAGAGGCATCGACGGCATAAAACGCGATGAGTACGCTGTCCGCACACCTCCCACATGCCGGCGCGTCCCGCGCGATCAGGTGGATACGGTTTCCTTCAATCTCGCTTCCAGCATGGCAAGGAACGCCCGCAGCTTTTTCGGCACGAACCGGCTCTTCGGATAGAAAGCCTTGATCACGCGACGGGATACGATCTCGCCGTCGAATATCGACACGAGCTCTCCGGTCCGGATTTCCCTGGCAACGCTGTAGAACGGCAGGCGCGCAATACCCGCCCCCTGCACGGCCGCAAGCACGATCGCGCTTTCGAAATTGGAGTGAAACGCTCCGTCCACTTCAACCACCACTTCTTCCACGTCCACTCGCGCACTCCAATGCCTGGGATTGGGCTTCTGAGTCGTATGAATCAGGCAGTTGTGATGGCGAAGATCGTCGGGTTTTACAGGGCGCTGATGCTTTTCCAGGTAGGAAGGGGCAGCGCAGATGACATAGGGGGCCGGCCCAAGCTTTCGTTCAAACAGGCCCGTGTGAAACGAATCGTCGTCATCGAAATCCCGGCTTCCGATCACGACGTCGACACCACGCTCCATCAGGTTGACCGAGCTTGCGGAAACCGTGAGCTCGACCTTCACGGTCGGATAAAGTGCATTGAAGTCGATGATAGCCGGCGCAACCAGGGCCTGACCGACGCCGGGTGTCGAATGGACGCGCAACGTGCCGATCAGCTCGCTACCAAGACCGCTGGCATCGGCTTTCGCTGCCTCGATCTCCGACAGGATGCGCACGCAATGATCGAAGAACACGCTGCCCGCATCTGTCAGGAAGACGTTGTGCGTCGATCGATTGAGCAACGTCAGTTTCAAGGCATTTTCGAGCTGCGTGACGTGCTTGCTCATATAGGACGGCGACTTGCCAAACAGCTTGGCCGCCGTGGTGAAACTGCCATGCTGCACCACGCGCGCGAAAACGACGATATCGTTCAGATCAAGTCCGTCGAAGCTCGATCGGGTTGCATCGGAAGAACTGGCCATCGCCAAGCTATTGGCACATGCCGGCCCTTCCGGCAACTCAGGAGAAAAGGAGTGATTTGATGACAACGGGAATTACGCCCGGCGGGGTCATGAACTCACCCAGATCGACAAAATCAAGGTCTTTCAGCCGAACGCCATCAACAGAAATCAGGTGCGTGTGGATACCGAGTTCGCGATCAAGAATTCGTCCGATCGTCTGCCCGACATCGCCGTCGATCATCAAGACGAGAGGCTCCCCGCGCTTTCCGTCGGGAGCTGCGACGGCCTTGATTGCCTTTGCCATAGCCAGGAGCCGCGAATAGTCCGGTGATCCCGTCCAGGAGAAGGCAAGGGCCACGGTCGCCTTGGTGTCACGGTCCTGTCGATCGGCACTCTGACGGAAAGCCGCGGCGATCTCGTCCGCGTCTATGACTTCGGGAAGCTCCCGCCCGAGGTGAACGACCGGAATATTGTGGCGCGGGAGGACGTCCGCACCGTTCATGTAGAGTGTCTTTCCGCTCACCTGCACGGTGAATTGCGAAGCGCCAATGACGGTTGCGCGGATGCGCTGGCCGGCATCGACGATCGGAACCTCGATGCGCGGCGTCAACTGAGCAATGATCTCACCAGCGAGCAAACGGGCTATGTCGCCGTGATCTTTGTCTTCGTAGCCGAAGATATACTCCGACACGCCGCCGGAAAAAGTAATGTAGGTCGGCTCGACTCGCCGCTCGAGCGGCTCCGTGAGAAGGAACCTCCTCCCCATATCGTCAAGTGGCGCGCCCAGTACTTCATCCACCACCAGCGCTGCCAGACGCTGAGCGATCGCTGCGCGGTTGCCGGGGTCCGCCATGGTGTCGGGGTCCGCACTGAACCCCAACTCCTCGGCAACCGCGCGTGCGGAATCGTCGATCCGCGACCAGATCCCATCCTTGTCGTGCGCCAGGAGCCGGCCGCCGACTGCAAAGGCCGCGACGCTGATGATCTCGCCGTCGTCGATCAGCGCGAGCTTCGTCGTGCCGCCGCCTATGTCGACATGAAGGCCGCAAGCTCCTCGCTTCTTCGATAAGGTAGTGGCGCCCGAACCGTGTGCCGCCAACATCGATTCGAGCTTGTGGCCGGCCGTTGCGCACACAAATCGTCCGGATTCACTTGCAAAGATTTCATCGATCGCGCGCGCGTTCTTCTTCTTGATCGCCTCTCCGGTCAGAATTACCGCGCCCGTATCGATATGACTGCGGCGATAGCCGGCGTCTTCATAGCAATGCAGGAAGAAGTGGCGCAATTCACGCGCATCGATCGTGCCATCCGGCAAGAATGGTGTCAGCAGGATCGGCGAACGCCAGACTACCTTCCGATCGATAACCGTAAAGCTGCTGGAGAGCCCTTCCGTGTCTCGCCGCAGGACAACCCGCGCAAACAGCAGGTGCGAGGTCGAACTGCCGATATCGATGCCGACCGTCAGGAGTTCGACGGTTTCCTGCTTCCAGAGCCAATCGGCGATCTCCTGGCGCTCGGTTTCCGAGATATCTTCGTGTTCATGTTCGAAATCGAGGTCGTGCAATGATCCTTGGCCTCCGTTTATCCCCGTGCGTGTGGCCGCTCAGCTCGCAGGCCCGGCAAGGATCGGCGTCTGGATAACCCCAGTCAAGCTTTCCTCCGGGAGGGCCATAACTGCCTCTTCATCGAACAGATCGCCC
Source organism: Ensifer sp. SSB1 (assembly GCF_016652895.1). NCBI lineage: Bacteria > Pseudomonadati > Pseudomonadota > Alphaproteobacteria > Hyphomicrobiales > Rhizobiaceae > Ensifer > Ensifer sp. SSB1. Next base: position 38,693 of record NZ_JAEPRP010000007.1, on the reverse strand, counting down.
ATCGCGGAAGGCACGCCCGTCTTCCGCAACTCCTCCAGGAACTTGCGGTGAACGCGCGGATCCTGATCCTCGTACTCGATCTGGCGTCCACCGTCTTTCACCGACGTGGCGCCCCCGCCTTCAGCGCTCTTGCGGCGCAGCGAGATGAAAGGATACCGCCGGCTGCCGAGGCTGCAGGCAACGTAGCGCGCCGGCTGATCGCAGGTATTGAAATGCTGGTGATACATCCAGAACGGCGGGGTGTACATGAAGCCATGCCGCCAGGGGATTTCCTTGAATTCGGAATCGCCCTCGTACCACATCAGCGAATAGCCTTCGCCATCGACGGCGTGAACGTGGGTGCCGGCTGCGTGCCGATGAGCCTTCTTGTAACGGCCGACAGGCATCTGCGAGACGTGCGAATGCATCGTCCCATCCGCAAGAACGAAGTTGACGTTGAGCGATCCCTTGCCGCGGCCCTCGAACTCGTAGAGCTTGAAGCTTGTCAGATCGTGGACGAAGTTCGTTTCCCAGATATTCTGAACCTTGCGCGCAGAATCCAGACCGTAGGAATAGAGCGAACCGTCGCCTTCGAAGTGTTTTTCACCGCCAAGGCGATCTTCGAAGACGAAGTCATTGGCGAAGACGAAGTCGAGGTTGTGATAGAGATTGATCGTCAGCGGTGCATCGTTGGTGCAGGAGAGCCTGACCGTCTCCTGACCGGAACCGTTGTGGAACTGGTATTTGCAGTTGAGCGGGATCGCAAAGAGCGCCTTCGGCCCCCACTCGAAAGTGCGCTTCTGCCCATCCGGCAACCACACCGTTGTTGAGCCGTAACCCGACAGTACATAAAAGAACGCTTCGTAAAGGTGCTTCACCGGGCGGGTCTTCTGGCCCGGCAGGACTTCGATGACGTAGTTGGCCATGAAGTCGCCCATCCCATGCGTATGGGCAAAACACCCACGTGCCTCGTAGCGATCCCATTCGCCGGTTTCGAGAGCAAGCAGATCGTGGCCGAGGTCGAGATGGATCGGGATGCCTTCGCCTCGAGACCAGTCCTTGTATGGGTCGACGAGGAACTTCCGGTTGCCCGGGTCAGGTGTCACCGCTGGCTCGCCGTTGAACGGGGATTTGCTCTGGCTATTCATCTCATCGTCTTTCGTTGATCTTCAAACTCGGCGTGTAGCCGGACTATGGTATCTGGAATTCCGCGACGGTAGCGTGTTTTCGGAAAAGGCATTTTCCCGGGAGGACAAGCCCCGGCGCTAGCCCAGGCCGCCCTCGCCGGCGGAAAGCGGACGCACGGTGCGGCCAAGATAGGTCGCCTCCGGTCCATAGAGCAGAGCCTTTACGTCAGATGCCTTCAACGTCTTGACCAGCTGATCGACCTGCGCCGAAAGCGGGAGCATCAGCCCCGCTTTTTGCGCAAGATCCATGGTCACGTCCATGTCCTTCTCCTGCCAGGTGAAGCGGGTCGTATCCCACCGGGCAAGCGTCCCGTTGGCACCGGGACAGGCCAGCAGGATTTCGCGCATGCGTTGCGCATCGATCCCGTAACGTTTGGCAATCAAAAGAGCTTCGAAGTTCGCCACGCAATGAATCCAGTGCAGCAAATTGTTGCAGGACTTGGCGACTTGCCCGGCACCGAGCGGACCGACATGCACCACGTCCCGACTGTAACTGGACAGCACGGGGCGTACGCTCTCCACATCTGACGCTTCGCCGCCGCATAGCGACAACAGCGTTCCGTCGCGTGCGCCGGAGGCACCGTAGACCACGGGCGCATCGACGAGACGCTGCCCGCGCTCCTCGATACGCGGTTTCAGACCAAGCATGGTCTCCGGACTGATGGTCGCAGCAACGACGATGGTGGCGCCGACCGCCTCCGAAAGCCCATCGCAGACGTCTATCACTTGCTGATCGTTGGCAACGACAAGCAGGAACATCTCCGCGGATCGGGCCGCGTCGGCCAGGCTTTCCTTCGGCTGGAGTCCCAGTTCGCCGGCCTGCCGCAGCCGCTCCGCGTCGACGTCGAAGGCCGAAACGTCAAAGCCCTTTCGGAGCATGTGGCCGCCCATGGCAAGCCCCATTTCGCCCGACCCGATGACTGCTACTCTCATTTCCACCTCGAAAACGTCATGGCCCGCCTGGACGCAATCCTCCCTGCGGCCGACGTGGCCTCCAACAGGCCGAAAAGCGGGCAACCAAGAGGCTGCCCGCTCTTTTTGGTCAGGATCAGTCCTTCTTCAGCGTATCTTGGAGAATGCTGACGATCTCCGGAGACTGGTCGAGGGCAGCCTTGACCACGTTTGCGACGTCGTCACCGACCTTCGGGTCGATCGGCAGGCCCAGTTGCTTGGCCTTTTCGAGGAACTCCGGATCGGCGACCGCCTTGGCATAGGCGTCACGCAGGGCCTTCAGGCGGTCCTCAGGAATGCCGGCCGGGCCGGCCGTCAGACGCGAGATGTTGCTCTGCGATGCCACAAGCGCGATCACCTTCTGCGCATCAGCGTTGTCGACCAGAGAGGACAGTTGCGGCACGTCCGTTTCCGATCCGCCGATCTGGGCGATGATCTTCGCATTGCCTTCATCGACGAACTGCTGGAAGGACGAACGCGAGGCGATAATGCCCTGTACTTCGCCTCGGCGCATGGCGAGCTGGTCGTCGCTGCCGTTGTAGCCCGAGATGATCTCGACCGGCAGACCGAGCGCCTTGACGAGCATGGTCGTTTCGACCGTCGAAGCGCTTCCGACACCGGCAGAGGCAAACTTTACCGGCTCCTTGCTGTTCTTGAGCTGCTCGTAGCTTTCAATGCCCGAAGCCTTGGTGACGACGATGACACGCGGATCCGAAGCGACCTTGCCGATCCAGGACATCTTGCCGAGGTCGAACTTGATGCCCGGATCGCCCGCCAGCTGGCCATAGATGAGGCCTGTATTGAACGTGCCGAAGGTGAGGCCGTCCGCTTCGGAGGCATAGACGTAGTTGGTGCCGATCAGATGGCCGGCGCCGGGCATGTTCTGAACCACGAAGGTCGAGCCCGGCAGGTTCTTCTGCATGAACTGGGCGACGAGGCGCGCGTTGGTGTCGTAGCCACCACCCGGAGCCGTGGCGACGATATAGTTCACCGTCTTGCCGTTGAAAAACTCGGCGCCCTCCTGCGCCAGTGCCGGAGTTGCCATGACGGCGGCCATGGTCGCAACAGCGACGACGGCCTTATGGATGCGGTTCATATTCATTGGGTTCCCTCCTTGTTGTAGTTATGTTTAAGAGCGAGCCTCAACCCTCGCTCAAAGCTTCCTTCAGTGCCTCGATGACATCGGGTTTCTGATCGAGTGCCTTTTCGACCAGAGCGCCGACATCGTTTCCGACAAGCGGATCGACGGGCAGGCCCAGCGTGCGCGCCTTTTCGATGAATTCCGGGTCAGACGTGGCGGCGACATAAGCATCTCGCAGCGCCTTCAGACGATCGTCCGGCATGTCCGCCGGGCCCGCCGTCAGCCGCGAAATCCCGCTTTGCGATTCAATCAGGGCCACGACTTGCCGCGCCGTGTCACCGTCAATCATCGACGACAGCTGCGGAACATCCGTATCGCTGCCTCCGATCTGCGCGACGAAGCGACCCTTTCCTTCGTCCACGAATTGCTGGAACTCCGAGCGAGAGCCGATCACGCCCTGGACTTCACCGCGCATCATTGCGAGCTGGTCTTCGTTGCCATTGTAACCCGACACGACCTGGATCGGCAGCTTCAGCGCCTTCACGAACAATGTAGCCTCGATCATCGAGGCACTGCCCTTGCCCGCGGTGGCAAACTTGATCGGCTGATCGAGTGAGCGAAGCTGCTCGAAGCTTTCGATGCCGGACTCCTTCGTGACGATGATCACCCGAGGATCGGAGGCAACCTTGCCGATCCAGGACATTTTCGTCAGATCGAACTTGATGTTCGGATCACCGCTGAGCTGGCCGTAGATCAGGCCGGTATTGAAGGTACCGAACGTCAGGCCGTCTGGTTCTGATGCGTAGATGTAGTTGGTGCCGATCAGATGCCCGGCGCCCGGCATGTTCTGAACGACGAAGGTCGAGCCCGGCAAATGCTTCTGCATGTACTGGGCAACCAGCCTGCCATTGGTGTCGTAGACGCCGCCGGGCGATGTCGCGACGATATAGGTGATCGTCTTGCCGTCGAAGAAACCGGCACCGTCCTCCGCGCCAGCCACGTTCATCCCCGCAACAAGAAACCCCGTGGAAATGGCCACTGCCGAAACCCGTCGATTGATGTGCATTTCGTCCTCCCGAATTCACAGCCGTTCGCCAAACCAGTAGCAGGCTTGCCGCGCAGGCGGCGCCTTTCACCGTTGGCCGAACCAACCTGTGCCGTCACAATTCCCGTTTTTGCTTTTCCGGGCGCCCGCCCAGCGGGCGCCCTTTTCGCTGCGGCATTCAGGCCATGCCGATACCGATCGACCTCAGGAGCCAGGGCGTGAAGAAGCCGCTGAACAGCTGGATGTGCAGCAGCGCGCCGAACATCAGGTAGAGAAAGGCCGTCGCGCCGACAGCAAGTGAGATGGTCATCTTCCACGACGCCTCGGCCTGCAATCGCAGGAACGTCAGCAGAAGGATCGGCACGCTCACATAGAAGCCGAGGACCACGATGCCCACCACGAAGGTTACGAAGTAGGTCAACATGGTGAGTTCCTGCCGCACGGTGTGCGGACCGAACTCGGGCAGCTCCGGCTCGGGGCCCGGGACATGGGCAACACCTGCGCGCGGGGCACCGTGGAAGGCACTCTTCGGCGAATGGAAAAGGTCGATCGCCAGCTGGATGAGACAGAGCCCAATTGCCGGAATACCCACGATCAGCGGCATGAAGCGGGCCTTTGCCGGGAACTCCATCGACAGTCCCACCATTACGCAGAAGAAGGCGAGCATGCCGACGGTGAGCCAGGTGCTGAATGTAAAGCGTCTCATGTGTTGACCTCCACGCCCGGATGCGAGCTGCTTGGCCGGAAGTTGCGATAGAAGGCGTAGGCCATCAGGGCGACGATCATGCTGATCAATACGAGCGACATCGGGCGCAGGAAGAAGGAGTATCCCCACAACTGCAGAGCCTGATGGAGCGAGGCCTCCGCCTGTCCGCCGAGAACCAGACCGATCACGAAGGGTGAACGTGGCCAGCCGGCACGCTGGAAGCCGTAGCCGACCGCGCTGAAGAGAACGAGGAGCACCAGGTTCTGCCACTGCACGTCGCTGACGAAACAGCCGATCGTGACGAAGATCAGGATGAACGGAGCGAGCATGCGCCCGTTCACGAAGGTCAGCACGGCAATCCAGCGGCAGGCGAACAGCAGGATGCCAACGGCGATCAGGTTGCCGACCACCAGCGCCCAGATCAGCGTCCAAACCAGGTCGAGGTGCTTGGTGACCATCATCGCGCCCGGCTGGATGCCGAGAATAAGGAAGGCGCCGAGCAGAACCGCCATGCCGGAACTTCCCGGAATGCCGAAGAAGAGGGTGGGAAGAAGCGAGCCGCCTTCCTTGCCATTGCTGGCGGTTTCAGGGGCGATAACGCCTTCGATCGCGCCCTTGCCGAACCGCTCCGGCGTTTTCGAGCTTTGGACGGCGTGACCGTATCAAAGCCAGGCCGCGGTCGAGCCGCCAAGCCCCGGGATCATGCCGATAATAGCGCCGATAATCGACGTGCGGATGACGAGCCACCAATGGCGGGGCACTTCCATGACGCCCGAAAACAGCTGACGGTATGAGAACGCCTTGTCCATCGGCACTGCCGAGATCGCACCGCCCTTGGTGGCGAGCGCCAGCATTTCCGGCACGGCAAACATGGCGAGAACGGCGGTGACCAGGCTGACACCGTCCCAGAGGAACAGCATGTCACCGGCGTAACGAGCGGTGCCGGTGATCGGATCCATGCCGACGGTCGACAGCATCAGACCGTAGAACCCGACAATCAGGCCCTTCACGATCTTGCTGCCACTGGCCAGGAAGGCGATGAAGCTGATGCCGAGCAGGGCGATCAGGAAGAATTCCGCGGGGCTGAACATCAAGATGACCGGTTCGAGCACCGGGATCATCACGGCAAAAACAACTGCGCCGATGATGCCGCCAACGCCGGACGCGGTGATACTGGCACCGAGCGCCCGCGCCGCCTGCCCTTGCTTGGCAAGCGGATACCCGTCGAGCGTCGTCGCAGCGTCGTCGCCGTCGCCCGGAATGCCGAACATGATACTGGAGATCTGGCCGCTGGTTCCGTTGACGGCATGCATCGTCAAGAGGAAAACCGCACCGGCCACCATGTCCATGCCATAGACGAATGGAATAGCCATGGCGATGGAAAGCTTCCCACCGATGCCGGGCGTCACGCCGACGAGCAGGCCGAAGACGACCGCAATCAGCATGAGACCCATGATGTGGGGCGTGCTCACAAGATTGTAGAGCGCCCCGAACATAGTCTCGATCATTTCTGGTTCCACCTCCCGTAGGACGGGATGACATCGCCAAGGCGATGAGTCCCGTCGGGCAATCGCTTGCGATCTCCTCCCGCAAGCTGGGTGATTGCCGTCATTTTGCGTCGGCTGCTTGCCGTTCGCTTTTGTCAATTAGTGCCACCGGCCCAATCTTTGTCCAAAGCAAAAAATTATGCTTAGTCCAGCAGTTTTTGCGCGGGCAGCGTTTGGCAGCCCTTGAGACGGCGATCGGTCAGCGTCACGATTTGTCCAATTTTCTCTATGTATTTCATGAGCTTATAGGTTGGCTTGCGGCGGATGCGTCGGCAAGCCGCGCATGGTTGGAGCTGCGTTTCCAACCCAGGCTCGTTTTCTTATCGACCGCAACCCCGGCAAGCCGGCGCGCCGCGCTAAGTTTTTCTTACTTCGAGGCTAAGCCGAAATGGCGTGGACTTCGCGGCGGCTCGCCTCTTAGCATCTGCTCCAGCGCCGACAGCAGTTTGCCGCGCTTTCCCGGGCCGTGATCACGCCCATCATAAGGTATCAGGCCGACCCGCATCGTTCCCGGAGGAGAGATGGACAAGCCCGTAGGAGAATGCGCGCCAGTCGCGGTTCAACCTGTCCCGGTTCTAGACCTGCTCTCGTCCTTCCTCCGGCTCGGCGCTTCGTCGTTTGGCGGCGGAATGACGGGCTGGACACATCGTGAAATCGTCGAGCGCCGGCGCTGGCTGACGGACCAGGAGTTCCTGCAGACACTGACGATCGCGCAGATCATGCCAGGCGCCAATCCGGTCAACCTCGCCGTCTACATCGGCTTGAAGCTTTCCGGGTTGCGGGGAGCGGCCGCGGCGCTGTGCGGCATGATCATGCCCGCCTTCCTTGCGATCCTGGCCTTAAGCTTTACCTATCAACAGCTGCGCAGCTATCCGGAGGCACAGGCAGTTCTGCGCGGGCTTGCCTGCGTCGGCATCGCCTCGAGCCTGACCATGGGCATAAAGACGGCGCGCCGGCTGAAGCCCCACGTTTTGCCGATCGGCATCGCGATTGCGGTGTTCCTGACAGTCGGCGTCTTGCGCTGGCCTCTCGTCCTGATCGTCGCAGGCGCTATCCCCATCAGTGTCGCCGCCACTTTCTGGCTTGAACGGCGGAGGTCGCATCATGGATGACGGCAAGCTCCTCAATCTCATCATGATGTGCATCCCGCTGTCCCTCGTTTCCTTTGGCGGCGGCCAAACCATCATCGCGAGCCTCCAGCATCAGACCGTCGACGCACAGCACATGCTGAGCGCTGCCCGCTTCACCGATCTTTACGCAATATCGCGAGCGGCACCCGGGCCGGGGACGATGATCGTCTCGCTCATAGGCTGGGAAGTGAGCGGCATTCTGGGCGCGGTGCTCGCGACACTTGCGATCTTTCTGCCGTCATCGATCCTCATTTGCGCCGTCGGAAGCTACTGGCAGCGACACCGAGGCCGTCCCTGGGCAATCGCGGCGGAAAAAGGTCTGGCTCCGGTGGCGGTCGGATTGATCTTTGCGGGTGTCTTCGCCGTAGGCCGCTCCGCGCAGTTCTCGGCGGTCGAATTGGCAACCACTCTTGCGGCCGGCATCGTCCTCCTGCGGACAAAGCTCGGCCCCTACCCGCTGCTGGCAGCGGCCGGTGCCCTCTACTTCATCTTGAGCCTCGCCGGACAGGTCTGAGGCGCACGCATCGTTCGCTGAACACCCCCAGGCTTCTCCTTACAACGGATAATTTTGGCGCGGCGCGATTGACCGCACTCCGATTCACAGTATGATACTTAAAAAAGAACGCTGTTCCATATAAAGGAACACTCTTCTATTTCGGGAGGAAAGGAAGATGGCGCACCCGCTGGTGCTGAAAACGGCGCTTGGAAAGCACGATCACGTCAAGCCACTGAAGGACGGACGCGTCCGCTCGAACCGAGTGGAGTTGGTGTTCGAAGACTTCGAGCCCTTGCCCAAGGCTTTCCGCACGATGGTTCGCGGTGGTGACCTCGACGTTTCGGAAATGGCGATCGTCACGCACCTGCTGGCGCATCACTATGGAAAACCGATCACCGGTCTCGCGATCCCGCTTTGGAGCCGTCTGCCCCACACCAATCTCGTCTGTCCCGCCGCATCGTCAATTGCAGGTCCGCGGAATCTGGCGGGAACCCGGGTCGGCGTGCGGGCATATGCTCAGACCTCCGGCGTTTGGGTCCGCGGTTTCCTCCAGCATGAATATGGCGTCGATCTCGACGGCATCACCTGGGTCACCATGGAAGACGCCCATCTCGGCGAATACCAGGATCCTGCGAACACCGAGCGCAACCGCAGCGAAATGGCGCTTCGCCCCTTGATGCTCTCGGGCGCGCTCGCAGCCATCATGGGTGAGCGCGACGTCGATCCCGCAGGCATTCGCACCGTGATCCCGGACGCGGAGGCGACCGCAGAAGCCTGGATTGCGCGCACCGGTATCGTGCCCATCAATCACACTGTTGCCGTCAAGACGGCGCTCATCGAGGAGCATCCCTGGCTCCCCGGCGAACTGACGGAAATGTTCGAGGAGGCACGCCGCCTGGCTGTCGCCGATGGCGCTGCACCGCCGCCCGCCTACGGGCTTGAGGCAAACAGGGATTCGCTGCAGCTCGCCTTTGCCTATTCCGCCGAGCAAGGCATCACGCCGCGCACCTATGACGCCCGCGAGCTCTACCCCGCGATCTGACGTTCGGCTCCGCGCCCCATGAAATGGCATTCAAGGATATCGCCATGATCATCGACATTCACGGACACTACACGACCGAGCCGCAAGCTCTGCACCTGTTCCGCGACCGGCAGCTCGCTGGCCTCGCGGATCCGATGCGCCGTCCGCTCACCACCGATCTCGGCATCACCGACGAGATGCTACTGAAGTCCGTTGAGCCGCAATTGGCATTCCAGAGGGAACGCGGCAGCGACCTGACGATTTTCTCTCCGCGCGCCGCCGGCATGGCCCATCATGTCGGCACGGAAGCCGTCAGCATGCAGTGGTCGCAAATGTCCAATGATTTGATCCACCGTATCTGCACGCTCCTGCCGGACAACTTTGCAGCGGTCGGACAGTTGCCCCAGCATCCCGGCGCGCCGCCGAAGAACTGTATCCCTGAACTCGAGCGTATCGTCACCGAACTCGGGTTCGTCGGCGTCAACCTCAACCCCGACCCATCCGGTGGCTATTGGACCGACCCACCGCTCACCGACCGCCAATGGTATCCGCTCTACGAAAAGCTCTGTGAACTCGACGTTCCGGCCATGATCCATGTGACGTCGTCCTGCAATCCTTGTTTCCATCACACGGGGGCGCATTACATCAACGGCGACACGACGGCCTTCATGCAGTTGATACAGGGCGACCTGTTCAAGGACTTCCCGACGCTGAGGTTCGTGATCCCGCATGGCGGCGGGGCGGTACCGTTCCATTGGGGGCGCTACCGCGGTCTGGCGCAGGAAATGAAGAAGCCGCTCCTTACGGATCACCTGCTCAACAACGTCTTCTTCGACACATGCGTCTACCACTATCCGGGCATCGAGCTGATGGCCAAGGTCATCCCGATCGACAACATTCTGTTCGCGTCCGAAATGCTCGGCGCGGTCAAGGGCATCGATCCGCAGACAGGCCACCACTACGACGACACCAAGCGCTACATCGACCAGCTGACGACGCTCGACGAAGAAAGCCGCTACAAGGTCTTTGAAGGCAACGCACGGCGCGTCTATCCGCGCCTCGATGCGCAGCTCACCAAACGCGGGCGCCCAGGCTGGGCCGGACGTTAGCCATGGTCGCCGCGTCTTTTTCGTCAGCAGCAGGACATGTCGCCGTCGGACAGGATCGCATCCTTCATCCAGTACGGCGGCAGGTCGTCTTCGGTGACGTCTGCAACACGTTTGAAAGCCTTGAACTGATGGCGTCGGTCGGGCGCGGTCCAGAAGGCGACGATGGTCTCCAGTGGCGGGCATCCGGGAAGGCCACACGCAACCTCGGACACCACGACCACGACGTCCTCGTCCAGCGAAAAGCGTTCACGCGTCCAGGCCTTCACCCGGCGGGTGGCAGCGAGCGCTTCGGAACGGTCTGCAGACGATTTGAGCATGGTTTCGATCCTGGCCTGCCGACATTAAAGGCGGATGGCATCCCAATACTTAGAGGGCCGGCATCCGGCCTGTCAAAAACCAATTCGGAAAAACCAACCGGGCGAAAACGGCATGCCGGGCATGCCCGCCGTCGGACAGCACTCGAAAGGATGAAGAGATGACGCAACAGGTACTCGCAGCGGTCCGCACCGGCCCGGGGAAGATGGAAATGCGCGAATTCCCCATGCCCGACATCCCGGAAGACGCTGCCCTACTGAAGATGGAAGTCGCCGGCATTTGCGGCACCGACGTCAAGCTGTTCAAAAGCCCGCCGAACAATGCGCCCACCATCATGGGTCACGAGAACATCGGCTACATCGCCAAGGCTGGTCGTGAATTCACCCGCCGCAAGGGCTTCAAGGAAGGCGACCTCGTCTTCGTCGAGCACTACGTCATGTGCGGCAAATGCCAATGGTGCCACCAGGGCCAGTATCGCCATTGCGAAAATACCGACTGGCGCAACAATCCCGAAGGCATTCGCTATGGCTATACCTCGGCCGAACGCGCGCCGCACCTGTGGGGCGGTTTCGCCCAATATGTCTATCTGCCGTGGAACGCAGTGGTTCACCGCGTACCCAAGGGCGTGACGCCCGAACTCGCCGGTCTTGTCACTCCAATGGCCAACGGCGTCGAATGGTCGCTCTTCGACGCGGGCGTCGGCTATAATTCCACCGTGCTCATCCAGGGGCCGGGCCAGCAGGGCCTGTCGCAGACCGTGGTCTGCAAGCAGGCAGGCGCCTCGCTCATCATCGTGACGGGAACGACGAAGGACGCCGCCCGGCTGGAGGTCGCCAAGGCGCTTGGAGCCGATTATGTCATCGACGTTCAGCAGGAAGACCCTCTCGCCCGTATCATGGAGATCACCGGCGGAAAGGGTGTCGATATCTCCCTCGACTGCACGGCCGGCGCCGGCACGATCCCGATCCTCCTCGGCGTGGAGGCATTGAAGCGGAAGGCCGGCACTATCCTCGTCCAGGGCGAGATGAAGGAGTTCCCGAACTTCCCCCTTGAAAAGGTGACCACCAAGGCGATCACCATCAAGAGCGCCCGCGGCCACAGCTACCTCGCCTGTGAGCTTGCTCTTGAGCAGATTGCCTCCAACCGGTTCCCTCTGGAAAAGATCACCACCCATACCTTCGGGCTCAAGGATGCAGACCTCGCCATCCGCTCCGTCGGCGGCCACGGCGTGCCCGACGTCATCCACGCATCGCTGATGCCGTGGATGTGACCGGGCCTGCGGGAGGAATGGAAATGACGCTTGGTTTCCGAATTGTCGAACGTCGCCGGCGCGTGAGCGCCGAAACGATCGAGTTGTTTCGCGATGTCCCCGTCGCAAATGTCAGCGACGTCATGTCTCGCATGTCTGCAGCGGGACCGGATCTTCGCCCGCTCCACGCCGGCGGCGTGCTTGCGGGTGCCGCCTTCACGGTCAAGACAAGGCCGGGTGACAATCTGATGATCCACAAGGCCCTGCTGATGGCTGGTCCCGGTGACGTGATCGTCGTCGATGCCGGCGGAGACCTCACCAACGCGCTTGTGGGCGAGCTGATGCTCTCCCACGCGCGCGCCATTGGCACCCACGGTGTGGTCATCAACGGCGCCGTCAGGGACTACGGCTGGATCAGGACCAACAGCTTCCCGGTCTTTGCCGCCGGCATCACGCATCGCGGTCCCTACAAGGACGGCCCCGGAGAGATCAACGTACCGATCTCCATCGGAGGGATGATCATCGAACCCGGCGATCTGATCCTCGGCGACGAGGATGGCCTGGTCTGCGTTCCCCACGATGACACCGGCCGGATTCATGCCCTTGCGAAGTCCAAGAACGAAGCAGAGGCAAAGACACTCGCCAATACGCTCGCTGGTAAACTCGACCCGAAGCTTTGGGTCGACGACTGCCTGCGCCAGCTCGGTTGCGAAGGCGTTTAGCATCGAGCCGGCCTGCAGGTCCGTTTCGAACAGGAAACCTGGCGCGGCATCCGCCGGCCGGGGATGCGCGCGGCTGGACGATGACGCCGTGCATAACGAATGTGAGGTTTGATCATGGCAACGACGACGATCGATGGAATTGCAACTCGCTACGAGGTGCTCGGTTCGGGACCGCCGCTGTTGATGTATTCGCCGGGTGGATTTGACGCGACGCTGGAGAAATGGCGGACGCAGGGCATCTATGCCGAGATCCAGTTTCTGGATCAACTACCGAATCATTTTACCTGCATCACCTTCGACCGGCGCGAGACCGGGCAATCCGGAGGACGCGTTGAGCGGGTGACATGGTCGGATTACGTGCGGCAGGGCAAGGGGCTGCTGCACCATCTGGGCTTCGACAAGGCCTTCCTGATGGGGGGCTGCATGGGCTGCAGTGTCGCCGCCGCCTTCGCCGTCGAGCATCCGGAAACGGTTCTCGGCAACGTGCTGTTCTGGCCGGTGGGCGGCGCACGTTACCGCATGGCAGGCCACCAGCGCTTTGCCGAACACCTGACTTTCGTTCACCAAAACGGCCTTGAGGCCGTCGTGACGCTCGCCGGCGAAAGCAACAAGCCCTTCGGCGCGGACCCGCGTAGCGGACCGTGGGTTTCGGTGCTGCGGCACGACAAGGAGTTCGCCGCTCGCTATGTTCGCCAGAACGTCGATCACTACAAGGTGCTCGTCGCAGGCATGGTGCGCACACTGCTCGACCGCGACACCGCGCCCGGCGCCGAGCCGGAAGACCTGTTGCGGCTCGATATACCCACGCTCATCATCCCCGGCGCGGACGCGTCCCATGCCACGTCCGCTGCTCGCTACTTCCAGGAGTGCATTCCCGGCTCCGAATATTGGGATGTCCCGGTTTCGGGCCAAACCTCGACAGCCACGAACGCACGGGTGATCGAGTTTCTGCGCAAGGTCGCCGGCACCGCCTGATCGTCCACGGGGGACGCATCCCCGTCAGGCGGATGCGTCTTCCAGCCCGAAGAAATCCGGCAGGAACTTTTCCCCCTCGCTTGAGAGGAAGTTTTCGAAGGCGGCAATCAGCGGCGTCATTGCTCGGTCCGTCCGGGTGACGGCAAACCATTGCCGCCGAATGGGCAGGCCGATTACATCGAGGATCGCAAGCTTTCCGGCCTGAACCTCCGCCGCCACACTATGGGCGGCGAGAAAGGCCACGCCATTGTCGGAAAGTATCGCCCGCTTGATGTCTTCGATCGACTCCATCTCGGTGTTCGGGCCATCCGCACGCCCGGGGATTTCGCTCATGAAACGGTCGAAGAAGATGCGTGTCCCGGAATCCGGACTGCGAAGATAGAAATGCTCTCGCGCAATTTCCGCTTTTGAGATTGCATGCTTTCCGACCAGCGGGTGGTGGCGCGCGCTCACGGCGACGAGAGAATGCTCGCCGAAGATCGCCGCACGAACCGAAAACTCCCTGGGCGGCCGGCCGAGCAGCGCGACGTCGATCGTACGGTTGCGAAGACGCTCGACCGTTTCGGCCCGCCGCTCGATGAACAGTTCAAGGTTGACGTCCGGATAGGTGGCCGCAAAGGCGCTGATCATCGGCTCGGCAAAATACTTGACCGTCGAGACGGCGCCGACGGCGATGTGGCCGCGCTTTACTCCCTTGAAAGCGTCGAGTTCTTCACCGAGTTGAGCAAGCCGCTCCTCAATGTCGCGCGCAGCGGAAAGAACAGCATGGCCCGCCTCGGTCGGAAACATGCCGTGCGCCATCCGATCGAACAGAGGAATTCCGGCTTCGGCCTCGATCTGCTTGAGCTGCAGCGTCACGGCAGGCGCCGTCAGACCAAGCACTTTCGCAGCGCCGACGATCTTACCGTGTTTCTCGATCGCACGCACAGACTTCAGCTGGCGAAAAGTGATGTTTTTCATAGGCGGACAATAGAAAAACTTAATGCGGAGGTAAAGAGATTAAAATTTACTTTCCCTTGGAGATGGCCGATCTTCAATGTCAGCAGAGTAACCCCTTACGACAAATCGCGCCGCTGTCGAGCGCCTGGGATCTGCAGAATCATTCGAAACATCAAGGGAATCGAGAAATGAAAGCAGCAATCAGGAGCGGTCTGCTGGCCTTGGCCACCGCATCTCTTCCAGCCGTCGCCTATGCTCACACCGGGATCGGCCCGGCAGGCGGGCTTGGCCATGGCTTCATGCACCCGGTGGGCGGCCTTGATCACGTTCTCGCAATGGTTGCCGTCGGCATGTTTGCCGCCATCCTTGGCGGGCGAGCACTCTGGCTGGTGCCGGCAAGCTTCGTCGCGATGATGGCAGTCGGTGGCCTTCTCGGCATGGAAGGCGTCGCCGTTCCCTTTGTCGAAACCGGAATCGCAGCATCCGTGGTCGTGCTCGGTCTTGTCGTTGCCTTGCGGTGGAACGCACCCACTGTCGCAGCAATGGGCATTGTCGGCCTCTTCGCGATTTTCCACGGCTACGCACATGGCGCAGAAATGCCGCTTGATGCTTCCGGCCAGCAGTACGCGATCGGCTTCATGGCGGCGACGGCCCTCCTGCATATCGCCGGCATCGGCATTGGCAGCATCATCGCTCGCTTGAGCGGCCGCGCCACAACCGCCATGCGCTTCGGCGGCGGCGCGATGGCACTGGCGGGCGTCGGCCTTCTGGCGGGCTACATCTGATCGCGTCCTGATCGCCCCGCAGGGCGCGGCGTGTTGCAAACCAAGCTTCGCCGCAAGCACAAAAAAAAGCCGCCTCGGTTGAGGCGGCTTTTTTATTCGTCTGTTCACGCATCTTCCGCAGCAGGATGGCGGAAGGATCCAGGAAGAGACATTCAATCAGGCGCGCTTGACGGCCCGGCGGAATGCGGCCTCGTCGAGACCGAGCGTGTGAAGTGCGCTGGCGGAAGGAGTGCGACGTTCGCGCGTGGCAGCAGCGCATTCCTGCGCAGCGTTGAACAGGCTCATGCCATTCTTGAAACCACCAAACATGCTGCTGACCCAGTTCGTGTTTGCGTAGCGCGCGACCATCGTCGTCATATCTCATCTCTCCGTTGTATATGCAGAGCATATAATGCTGCAGCGCAACAAAGAAAAGAGCAACGCACACAGCCCTGCCATGCGGCTACCGCATGGCAGGGCGAGGGCAATTATTGCCGAGGCCAAGATATTGTTTTCAAATCGATCCTGGCGATCGTGGCCGGCCTGGGCCGGTCGTCAGATGACGAAGCTTTCCATGGTCTCCGGCGCGAAGATATCCTCCGCGCAAAGCTGCCGTTTCGACAGTCCTTGCTCGTAGGAATAGCGAAGGAAGGTATCGAGCGTTTGCCGGTTCTGTTTGAATCCATAGCTCCAATAGTCGTCCCCCATCAGCCGCCTCGCCTCCTCGACGTGGGCGCTGAGCCAGGGCAGCATGACCTTCAGGGCTGCCGTCTCCTGCAGGTCGCGGTAGACTCGGCGCTGGGCTTCCCCAAAGGCCTTGTAGAGCGATTGCGCGATCCAGCGATGGGCTTCATAGAGTTCGCGGCGTATGACGATCGTATGCATGATCGGGAATATGTTCGTCTTGCGGAAGTAGGCCCGCTCGACCTCGACGAAGTTCTCGAACAGACGCCGCACCTGCCCCGATGGTCCGCCATAGGAAGAGGGCTTGCGCGCGGTGTAGAGCGCATCGATGTCACCATCCCTCAACATCGTCGAGAGGGTCTGATCCGGCCCGAGCCGCTTCAAGCGGATATGCTCCGGCAGGTCGAGCGGAAGCTTTTCCGGTCGGTTCGGTTGTTCCTCACCACCGGCGAAATAGGTCACGTCGTCGACCTTGACGCCATATTCGTCCGATAGGATGCCTCTGATCCATACGGGCGCGGTCATCTGGTATTCCGGCGTTCCGACCCGTTTTCCAACAAGATCTCGCGGTTCACCGATGCCGGCATTCGCGTTCACATAAATCGAGGAATGCCGGAAGAAGCGCGACGGGAACACCGGAATGGCCACGAATGGTCGTGGCTCTGAAAAACACGACATCACATAGGACGACAGGGACATCTCCGCGATGTCGAACTCCCGATGACGCAGCATGCGGAAGAAGGTTTCTTCGACCGGCATGTTCAAAAAGACAAGATCTATACCGTCGGGAGCGATCGTCTTGTCCATGAGGGGGCGCATCCGGTCGTAATCCCAACAACCGAACGACAAACGTAGCAGCGAACTCAGAATCTTCTCCCTGGCATCCCGAGGACGGAGCTGCCAACCGACGGCAGTCCCCCACATGGGTTGGACTACCAGCGGTCCGTCGCAGCTTCCTCTCCCGTCCTCCCGTTTCGATGGTGCCGATCATCGAACGCACGGAAGCGGATGTCCAAGATAAAACCTATAGGCTTGCTCAAACGAAATCCGCTTGCTCGACCGGCAAGAGCCTGTCGATCGTATGCGCATAGGGGCCAACCTCCACCGTCAGCCGATCGACCATACGGTCAATGAATGCGAGGAACGGCCGCTCGTCGGCAAAGCCACGGTGGCTCGGATGCGCAAGGAAAAGCGTGCGCTTCACGGCCGGCCGCGCGATGCGGCGGGCCGTGATCAGGCCTTTCTTCACCTCTTCGGCCACAATCCCGTAGGGCATGATGCTCTGCGCCACCCCATGCAACACCAGAGCCTTGATCGCCTCGTTGGACTGCACCTGATAGGTGATCTTCACGTCGACGGAGAGCCTTGACGCCGTTTCCTGCACGCGCTTCCAGATGATGTCCCGGTTGGAGACAAGGGCAAGGTCACCGGCGACGGCCTGGCGGAAGGAGATATCGCCCTCCTCATCCTTGCCGCTTGGCGCGGCGACATGAAGGAGCTCCTCTTCAAGCAACGCGACCCGGCGAACGCCGGGATTGTCCTCGATGTCATAGGCAAGCACATAGTCGAGCTCGCCTCGTTCCAACGCATCCGTCAGCACGAAGCTCAGCTCTTCGACCACCTCAAGCGCGATATTGGGCAGCTGTGCGTTGGCGGCAACAAGCAGTTCGGTGCCGATCAGCTTCAGGATGCTCGGCGTCGCTCCGAAGCGGATACGGACCTTCTCGCCCCCAAGCGCAATCAGATCGCGCCGCGTTTCCTCGATACGCTGCAGTATCTCGATTGCCCGCTCGTAAAGCAGCATTCCGGCGGGCGTCGCGCTCACGCCGCGGGAATGCCGGTCTAGGAGCTGGATTTGCAGGTTGTCCTCCAGATTTCGGATCTGGATACCGAGGGCGGTCTGCGCGAGGTTCAGTTGTTCAGCCGCGCGCGTGATGTTCCCGACTTCGACGACCTTCACGAAATAGGCAAGTTGGCGCAGCTTCATTGCATGTCCCAGCATGTGATTGTGCCGTCTCAGTAGAACTGATCAAAATGAACCTGGGCCGACGGTACGCCGAGGTCAATTAGCATTTTCTGGATCGCCTGCCCCATCAACGGGGGACCGGCAAAATAGATCTCGCAATCGCGAAGCCTGTCGCCAAACAGCCGTTCTGCGGCTTCGTGGACAAAGCCGCGATGGCCGGGCCAGGCACCATCGTCGCCGTTCGACACGACCGGATGATAGCGGATGTGGGTACCGAAACGCGGCAGCTCCGACAGCATGTCTTCACCGCAGATGTCGCGTGCGGTACGCCCGCCATAGACGAAATCGATGGAACGCCCGGAAAAACGCGCCGAAGCGGCGGCCGCACGCGCGACCGAGATCATCGGCGAGAGACCCGACCCGCCGGCAAGACAGATGATGTCCCGCTCTGCCTCCTCGCGAAAATAGGCCATTCCGTAGGGACCATCGACGCCGATCCGCGCACCAATTTGAAGGGCATCGAAAAGCTTGGCCGTCGCCAAGCCATTCGGCACGCGCCTCACCTGGAAGTGCCATTCGCCGGCGTCGTTATCGATGTTTGCCATGGAGTAGGCCCGATTGCCCTGCACGCCCGGAAGGTCGAGGAGAGCATACTGGCCGGCCAGAAAATGGACGGGCCGATCGAGTTTGAAGCGGAATTCACGTATATCGTGGGTGATATCGCGAACGGCCGAAAGTGTGGCGAACTGGCGAATCGGCGGGAAATGGCTCGCATATTGCGGCATGAACCTGAGTTTGACGACGCAGTCGCCCAGGGGGCGGGCCTGGCAACCGAGCCGGCGTCCTCTTTCCCGATCACGCTCGCTCAGCCCCGGTGCGTCGGCGCGCATCTCGACGATGTCGCCTTCCAGGAGGTCGAAACGGCAATTGCCGCAGGAACCGACGTTGCATTCGTAGGGAAAGCCCAGCCCGGCCCTGAGGGCCGATCGCATGATCGTATCATCGTCTGCGCACTGCCACTTTGTCTCGCTTCCCTGGACTGCAATCGTCGGCATCGTCAACTCCCTAGGTCATGCTGGTAGGCCGCCGTGTAACCAAGGCGGGATGAAATGGACGCGACCGCGGCAAGAAGCGGCTGCGAAAATCCTTCAAGGGCCTCGATCGAGAGGCGCTGCAGAGGGCCTGCGATGCCGACCGCGCCGATGACGGCACCGGTGGAATCGCGAACGGGTGCCGCGATCCCACGGATACCCGGCTCGTTTTCTTCGTCTTCGAGCGCAAAGCCACGCTCGCGCACCTCAGCGAAAATCGCGCGCAATCGCTCCGGATCCGTGACCGATTTCGGGGTGCGACGCTTGAGCTGACCGGTCAGTACCTGGTCCACAACGGCGGGGCTCGCGAAGGCGTAGATCGCTCTGCCGACCGCGCTGCAATGGGCGGGCTTGCGCGCACCGAGATCCGATTTCATCGCCAGCGCCTGCGGGCTTTCGAGATCGTAGATATGCATGACTTCGCCATCCGAGGGGATGCCGAGAATGATCGTCTCGCCCGTCAGTTTTCTGAGATCGAACAGATACGGGCGCGCCTCGTTCGGCAGATCCATGCGCCGACGCACGAGCGTGCCGAGCGCGAAAAGACCAACGCCCAGGCGATAACGCTCCGTCTGCGGGTTTTGCTCGAGAAGCCCCTCGGAAACCAGGGTCTGAGCAAGCCGGTGTACGGTGCTCTTCGCCACTTTGAGCTTCTTCGCGAGCGCGCTCACACCGATTTCCGCTTCGTTCTCGGTAAAGGCCTTCAAGAGGTGGATGGCGGTCGCCACCGACGAAAGGCGGTTTCGGGTGGCGGGGCCCTTGTCTTGCTGCGCAGTCTGGTTCTTGGGTGCGTTCATGATCAGGTCATCCGATTGTAGGCTCGTGGCTCGTCCATAACACGATTACGCTGGTATCCGGCAACGCCGCCCGACCGATCTCAAACCCTCAAGGCACTCAGCATCTCGCCGACATATTCGTCGCCATTGGAAATCACGAGCATGGCCGCGAATGGACGCATGTTGGAGAGTGTGCGCGACAGCACTTCGTAGGCCACGTCGGGCGCGCTCAGCACCAGGCCAGTGGCCAGCTTGTTGCGCACGAAACAGGCATTCCCGATGACTTCGGCCGCCTCCGCGGCATTGCCGGCCGTCGTCACCATCACCACCACGTCCGCATCCGCGAGCTCGTCGACAAGGCTGGAGCGTTTGCCGTCCAGGTCCTCGAGCTCCGCGTCGACGGACAGCATGTGCAGCGTATCGCTCGCCGGCTTGGGTGCCACGTAGCTGAGGAAGCGCGCACCGTTCCAGGCGAGGCCGGCAAGGTTGCGGAGTGTCTTGAGACTTGCCGAATCCAGCGCGATGATCCGCGACTTGCGGGGCCGCGAATTGGGATAGCTGATACGGAAGCAGGCTTCCTCCGCCGTGCTGAAGCGCGCACTCTCGCTCATTCCGAGCTGCATAGATGTTCTCCTCCGTTCCGAAGACCCATGTCCCTGAGTTGCGGCCGCCGACTCCCACGAATAAGTGCCGGCGGCGCCTTTCGATCAGACGCTTGTCGGTGCCTTGCCCTCGATGACGACGAGCGCCTCTTCGGCGACATCGACATAGGATTTTTCGACCGGCAGGACGATTGCCGCGGAGCGGACACGGTGATGGGCCGGATCCACGCCGGGAGGCGTGACGGCCTTGTCACGCAG
The DNA here is from genome assembly GCF_016652895.1 of Ensifer sp. SSB1. Classification (NCBI taxonomy): domain Bacteria; kingdom Pseudomonadati; phylum Pseudomonadota; class Alphaproteobacteria; order Hyphomicrobiales; family Rhizobiaceae; genus Ensifer; species Ensifer sp. SSB1. The sequence goes on along the minus strand of NZ_JAEPRP010000007.1, from coordinate 18,100 downwards.
CGCCCGCGCCGCCTTCATCAGGCGATGGCGGGCCATGATGATGCCGTTGTCGGTCGACACGAGGTTTTCTTTCGAGCGATCGACGATCGGCCCCATGCTTTCCTGCAACGAGGCATCCTGCATGGCGATGCCTTCTACGCCGGAATAGGTGGTGCCCTTACGCTGGGCCTCGCGGTCCATCAGGTAGTCGTTGTCCTTGTTGGCGAGAGGGCGATAGGTGCCCGGAACATAGGCCACGTGAATGCCCTTGCCGTCGATCATTGCCTGCCGCTCTTCCTGCGTCAGAGCGCGCTCCGGACGATAGTCGAAGCTCCAGGCCCAACAGTTCTCGTCGTCGATCGGTATCCAGAAGTGTCCATGAACCGGGTGGTTTCCGCGCGGCGGCACCATGGTGAACGACGGCATGACCCACGGCGTGACCCGCCAGTAATAGTGCCCCTCCTCCGCATTGCGCCGCGCGCCGATATAGAGGCCGCCGGCGCTATCGGTCACTTCGAAGAAGGGACGGGAATCGGACATGTTGTACTTGTTGCCGCGCGCGCCTTTGAAAAGCGGGTCGCTGTTGAGGCTGCCGCTGTGCAGCCACGAGACGTGGCTGGAGTCGATGCCGCCTTCCATGGCCTGCAGCCAGTTGCACTCCTGCCACCGCTTCGACGTGAAGGTCTGCTCCGAAGGAACAAGCGAGAATTCCCATTCGGGATGGGGCGGCTGCTTGTCGGCCGGCCCCATATAGGTCCACAGGATGTCTCCGATCTTGACCAGCGGATAGTTCTTCAGCTTGATCTTGCCGCAGTAGCCGCTTTCCTTCGGCTCCGAAGGAACTTCCGTGCACTGTCCGGTGTGGTCGTATTTCCACCCATGGTATGGGCAGCGCAGGCCGCCCTGCTCGTTGCGACCGAACCAGAGCGAGACGCCGCGATGCGCGCAGAACTCGTCGATAAGGCCATAGCGCCCTTCGCTGTCGCGAAATGCCAGCAGACGCTCACCAAGCAGCTTGACCCGAACCGGCGCGCAATCGTTGTCCGGCAATTCCTCGGCAAGCAACGCCGGGATCCAGTAGCAGCGGAACATATCGCCCATCGGCGTGCCCGGACCCGTCTGGGTCAGTAGATCGTTCTGTTCCTTCTTGAGCATTTCTCTCCTCCAGATCGAAGCTGCCCGTGCAGCATCGTTTCCCTGTCGCCCCGGATCCGCAGCTGTTGCCCGAGGGCTGGCTGCTGGAAATTCGGGTTGACGTTCTTGAATGATCGTCTATCCTGTGACCGTTCCTTCATACGGAACGCCGTTTCTTTTTAAGGAACGTACTCGCCCAACGGGGCGTCGTCAAGCGCCGCCTGAATCTCAGAGGAGGAACTGCAAAATGGCCGAGGCATGCACCACAATCCGGTTGTGTTCGACGAGCGAGGTGGATTGGGACAGCGCCATTCGCGTTGAGGAGGGTGACCTCGTCCTCGCCGTATTCAACGTCAACGGCGTGTTCTACGTGACCGACGACCTGTGCACGCACGGCCCTGGCTCGCTGTCGGAAGGCTATCTCGACGGCCACACGATCGAATGCGACTTCCACAACGGCGCGTTCGACCTGCGCACCGGCGAAGTCGTCGCGCCGCCGTGCATGGTCCCGGTAAAAACCTACAAGGTGGTCATCGAGGACGATCACGTGCTGATCGAGGTCTAGCTCGGCGATCACCGCGACCGCTTGTCATTTTGCAAAAATCCCATATTTTAGGATTTATCAAAAATGGAGGATGAAATGACAGAGCCGAAGCTAGTGGAACACGGGACGGGCGTGCAGGATGGGCACTCTGAGGAAACGCTCAGGCTGGACGTATCCATGAGCACCCGACTGCTCAACAGCATGAAAATCCTCGAGTATAGCGGCCACGTATCGGCCCGGCTTCCGGGAAGAGAAACGTTTCTTGTTCAGCCCCAGAACAAAAGTCGTGCCGAGGTCGGTCCACCGGACCTCCTGATCTGCGATCTTGACGGCAAGGTGGTGGTCGGCCCGTCCGGTGTCAGGCCGCCATCCGAAGTTTTCCTGCACTGTGAGATTTATCGGCACCGCTCCGACGTCAATGCGATCGCCCATTTCCACCACGACGTCACCAACGTCTTCACTCTCGTCGAAGACGTGCCGTTGCGCGCTTTCAAAAACCACGCCATTCGCTGGAAGAGTGGCATTCCGGTCCATCCCGACCCGGCGCACGTCGACGACGCCGAGCGCGGCAGAGCGATCGTGAAGACTTTGGGCGACCATCATGCCATGCAGATCCGCGCACACGGCCAGATCGTAACGGCCGAAACCGTGCGTGGGGTCTTCATCGATTCCGTCCATCTCGTGGAGAATGCCGAGGCTGCCTATCGCGCCTGCGCGCTTGGCAAGCCGAAGCCACTGACGGAAGCGGAGATCGAATCCTTCTCGCACAGCTTCCGCCGCGGCCACCACATCCGCAAACTCTGGAACTACTACACGCTCGGCGCCATCCGCGAAGGGGTCTTCCCCGAGACCTGGGCGGCAGAAGCCTGAACGGCCCCAGGCCACAGGCCTGCCGGGGTCGCTGTCGAAACCGCTTGATGGCCGCTTCATGCTGACAGACAATGGCCGCTGCTTCGGCCCGCCCGCCTTCCCGGCGCCGGCGGCCGGCGCGGCGGCGGTTCTCGCCGCTTGCAAACCCGAGCTGAGAGACATGCCGTTGCGACATCGCCCCGCTTTTCGTCCATTTGTGAGGCCTCCATTCGCCATTTCGGGGAGCCACCTCGCTTGAATAGCCATGAAAAGATGCTCGGGCTCCTCGACCTGTTCGACGGTGAGGAGAACGCCGTAACCGTGACCATAGACGAAATGCATGAAAGGCTCGGCTACACCCGATCCACTCTGTACCGCTATCTGAAGACCCTGACGGATGCGGGGCTGCTAACGTCGCTTCCATCAGTCGGCTACATGCTCGGCCCGCGCATCGTCGAGCTGGACTACAAGATCCGCACGGGCGACGTGTTGATCCGTGCGGCGCGACCGGTCATGGAGGAGTTGGCGGCCCAGTTTCGCGGCATTGCACTCCTCTGCCGCCGTTACCGCCTCGAGGTGATGTGCGTGCACCAGGAAAGCGGCACCGATCTGATCCACTCCAGCTATGAACGGGGCCGTCGGCGTTCGCTGCTGCATGGGGCAGCTTCGCTCGCGATCCTCGCCTATCTGCCCGATCATCAACTGCGAAAATTTCACGGGCAGGCCACGGGCGAGTTCGCCGAAGCGGGTTTTGGCACGACGCTGAAGGATGCAAAGGCGATCCTGCGCGAACAGCGCCAACGCGGCTGGGTGAGCACGCGAGGCGACGTCACACCGGGTGTGACAGGCGTCGCTGCCCCGGTCTTCGATGCCCAGTCCGAGATCATCGGAAGCCTCAGCCTGACGCTGCCTGATGGTCAAATCCAGGCGCGGTCCCTCGAGGACATCGCCGAACGCGTTACCTTTTGTGCCGGTGTGATCTCCAAGACCATCGCCTACGGCTGATCCTGTCGCTTCCCCTCAGAAACAAGCCCTTTCCGAAATCGCGCTACCGCACCGATGGGCATCTGTTTAGCGTCCTTCTCCAACCGGAGAGGGTTGATCGCTGCCGTGCGGCGCAATGCATCGAATCCCCTCCTGAAACCGGATTTGAGAGGAGACGACGATGCATCAGGACCCACTTGGCGGCGGAACCGGCACGCACTGGCATGAGCCAGCCGGAACGAAGAAGGCCGGCTTTGGCGAGTTCAAGAAGCAGCCCACCCCGTATGATCAGTTCATGGAAAGCGAAGGCATTCCCGTCTTCCGTGATCTCGGCGTGTCCAATGTGAAGAATCTGCCGCTGACGGCCTGGAAGCGCACCGGCGGTCGCGGCACGTATATCCAGCTCTACGGCACGGAAACGAAGTGGGGCTGCCATCTCGTCGAAGTCCCGGCAGCGGGCGCACTGAACGCCGAAAAGCATATGTACGAGGAGATCTATCTGGTCGTCGAAGGACGCGGCTCGACGGAGGTCTGGATCGAAGGCGAAGGCAAGAAGCATGTCTTCGAATGGCAGGAGGGCTCGATGTTCTCCATCCCGATGAACGCCATGCACCGCATCGTCAACGCCACCAACAGCCCCGCGCTGTTGCTTGGAGGCACGACTGCCCCGAATGTGCTGAACCAGATCCAGAACGTCGAGGCAGTCTTCAACAACCCCTTCGTCTTCCGCGATCGCTTCTCAGGCGCGGACGACTTCTACAAATACCGAGAGGAGATCGAGCCGGATCCGGTGCGCGGCCTTGCCATGCGCCGCACCAATTTTCTGCCCGACGCAGTCAATTGCGACCTGCCCCTCGATAATCGCCGTTCCGTCGGCTACCGCCGCGTCGAACCCTTCATGACCAACAACGCCTTCTACTACTGGATCGGCCAACACGAAAATGGTCGCTACTCGAAGGCCCATGCACATACTTCGGCAGCGATCCTCATTTGCCTCAAGGGCGAAGGCTACACCTATACCTGGCCGGAAGAATGCGGCGTCAATCCGTGGAAAGACGGCCACGGCCATCGCGTGCGCCGGCTGGACTACGGCCCCTATGGCATGGTCACCGCCGCCCCCGGCGGCGCCCGCTGGTATCACCAGCATTTCAGCGTGTCGAAGGAGCCCTTCCGCCTCACGGCTTGGTTTGGCCCGCACAACCCTGGCCGCGACCCGGGCGCACCCGGCGAGAAGCACACCGACTATACGGCGATCGACGTCAACGAGGGCGGCACCGCCATCCCCTACTGGATGGAGGATCCCCATATCCGTGCGGAATACGAGGCGCTGTTGAAGAAGAACGACGTGGAGGTGCGCATGAAGCCGGAATGGTATGAAAAGCCGGCCGACACCTCGAAGAAGCTGTCGACCGTGGTCTGACCCATGGCCGACGACGAGGAAGAACAGGGCGGTCGCATATTCTTTTCGAACATCGGCCGCAGCATGGAGCTGGAGGACGAAATCGTGCTGACAAGCGTCGGCATCGATATCGGCTCCTCCACCTCGCATCTCGCCTTCTCGCGCATCGTGCTCGAGCGGCTCGACACCCGCTATATGGTGGTCGAACGCACGTTGTTGCACCAGTCGGACGTCCTGCTGACGCCCTATCGAGGCAACAACGAGATCGACGCCGACGCGCTCGGCGCCTTCATTGCGCAGCAGTATGACGCCGCCGGTCTGACACCTGACGCCATCGATACCGGTGCCCTTATCCTGACCGGTGTCGCGGTGCGCAGAAGCAATGCGCGCGCAATCGGCGACATCTTCTCCGCCCAGACCGGCAAATTCGTGGTCGTCAGCGCAGGCGACGGCCTGGAAACCACGCTCGCCGCCTTCGGCTCGGGCGCCGTCGCGCGCTCGGCAAAGGCAAATACCCGCGTACTCAACGTCGATATCGGCGGCGGCACGTCGAAGCTCGCATTTTGCGAAGGCGGTTCGATCCGGCACATCACCGCGATCGACATCGGCGCGCGCGTCATCGCCTTCGACGACGACCGCCGCGTGACCCGCATCGAGGAAGCAGGCCAATACTTTGCAGCCCAGGCCGGCGTTTCTGTCGTCCTTGGAGCTGTTCTCGCGGAGACGGACGCAGGCAATATTGCCAACACCATGGTCGAGTGCCTGTTCGAGACGATGCAGGGTGGATCAATGCGGCCGCAGACAACGACCCTGCTCCGTCTCCCGGCCCTACCGGCCGGGCCACTTCCGGATGTCGTGACCATATCCGGTGGCGTCTCGGAATTCCTCTATGCTGGGGAAGAGCAGCGTTTCGGCGATCTCGGCCCGTTGCTCGCGGCGGCTCTGAGAAAGAAGCTTGCGGGTTGGCCACCGACATTGGAGATCCCGCAGCAGGGTATCCGCGCGACCGTGGTCGGCGCGTCGCAATACACCGTGCAGGTTAGCGGCAGCACGATTTACGTCGAACCATTGGGGTCGTTACCAATCCGCAATGTCCCCGTGATCAAGCCATCGCTCTCCTTTGGCGAAGAAATCGATACCGGCTCCATCGCCGAGGCCGTGAGCGACGCGCTCGCAAGGCTCGACCTTGTCGAAGGCGAAAGCCCGGTTGGGCTTTGCTACGAGTGGGAAGGCTCCGCAAGCTACGGGCGGCTCGACGGCTTCTGCCGAGGGGTGCTGATGGGCCTTGCGCCGATCCTTGCCAAGGGCCACCCGCTCATTCTTGTCGGCGAAGGCGATATCGGCGGGCTGGTCGGCATGCACTGCCGCCAAGAGGCGAATGTCGCACGGGTGATCTCGATCGACGGCATCAAGCTCGACGAATTCGATTTCATCGATATTGGCGCAATGCTGGAGACTTCCGGCGCCGTGCCGGTGGTGATCAAGTCGCTGGTCTTTCCGAGCCTGGGCCTCGGCCATGAAGCCTTCGAGAAGCAATAGCGCCGATTTGTCACGATCGCGCGTCCGGGCCGCGGTCCCTCCTGGGGCCTGCGGCCCCCTTTCCTCAATGACCGGTCACCATGGCCGCCAGCCCATCCGCATCTTCCGGCGCCTGCCGGCCACGCCAGACGACGTGCATATCCGGCCGGACCAGGATCAGGTCATAGCCATAGATGTCGCGGGCTCTTGGCTCCGCAATGTCAACGGCCGCGAAAGGTACGCCGCGGGCAGCGAACGCCTGCGCCAGCCCCCCGCTGTCGGCGCCGGCTCCACCCAGCCGCAGCAAGGTATAGCCATTCCCAATCAGGTCCTGCACGGCCGCGCCGTTATCGAGCCAGATGTGTGGAAGGCGTGCTCCTGGCCACGTCGTCGGGTGGTATTCGCGAAAGAGATGCTCCGGCCCGCCCGGCTCGTCGGTGATGACAGGCGACCCGACATAGCGATATCCGAGCTCGGCCCCGATCATCTCGTTGGTCTTGCGCTGCTCGACATCCGCGACGCTCCTGAGGTTGTCACGCGTCGCCTGGCCCTGCGGTGTCGCGTCGCGAATGTCCGGTCGATACTGGGCGCGCCATTTGCGGCGGCCGAGCGACGCATAGCGAGACGCTCCGACATTGCGATCGCCTATCTGCCTGCGCTCTATCTCATAGGATCGGAGAAGATTGGGGCCGCCCCATCCTTCCAGCACGGCCGCAAGCTTCCAGCCAAGGTCGACAGCGTCGCCGACGCCCGTGTTCATGCCGAGCCCGCCGGTGGGGATCACCAGGTGGGCCGCGTCACCGGCAAGGAAAACCCGGCCAACACCGTAATGATCGGCCAGAAGCAGGTTCTGCTTCCATTGCCCGACGTAAAGCATGGTGTAGTCGACTGGCGCACCGACCGCCTTTTCGAACTGCTCCGCCATATCTTCGTCGCGCTCGACGACGGCATGCAACGTCCAATGCCTGGTGGAATCCTGCATGATCAGGAACGTCGCCTGCCCGTCCGCCACATGGAAGTGCCGCCCCCTGCCTGGACCATCGCCGATCGGGATCCGGTCATACAATGTCTGGCTGGAATAGAGCGCCTGCCGCAGATGCAGGAGATTTCCCTCGCCACGCAGTTTGATCCCAAGCTGCTTGCGCACCGGGCTCCCACCGCCATCGCAACCGACCAGGAACTTTGCCCGGATCTCGCCCAGACCTCCCTTGCCGTCGACGATCTTCGCCGTTACCCCGTGCGCGTCCTGCTCCAGCGACAGGAACTCGCAGCCATAGCGGACCGAAACTGTCGGGAGCGCTTCAGCGACAGACTTCAGCAGCGGCTCCAGCGTGTATTGCGATATCAACTGGTAGGCCTCGAGCGGCAGCGCAGCATCCTTGGATCGCGCGATCTCCTCCTGCGCCAGCGACACCGAGGCATAGGGCAGTCGGAGCAATGGAGGCTCGCTCATCGAGAGCACAACATAGACGTCCATCGGCACCGATGCGTCGAGACCCGCCGCCCGGATCTTCTTGGCCAACCCCATACGCCGGAAGATCTCCATGGTGCGAGCGTTGCAGCGCTCCATCTTCGGCAGGAATTCGGGACTCTCCTTCTTCTCAAGCAGGATGCAGCGCACCCCTCTTTGTCCCAAATCGATTGCGAGCGTCAGCCCCACTGGACCGGCTCCGACAATAACGACATCCGCTTCATACATTATGGGATTCCATCAAATATGAGTGAACGCTGCGGTTGGCTTTTCGGCAACCGTTCTCGGCATTTCGATCGCGCATTCCGCCTTATCTCTCGTCCGTTCAGTATTGCAGGGCGATTTCTTTCGTCAATGTCAATCTTAATAAAATCTCATAATTTGAGATTTAACAAAAAACCCTGGACAAGAAATTGCGACTGAAGCATGGTGTCGACGCCGTCCGATTACGGGCCGCAGAGGAGGAGAGCATGACAAAAAAGCTGGAGCTGACGCTCGCGTGCGGCGACTACGAGATCGTTCGCGCCCTCAAGGAAGGTACGGTCAGGCCCGACGGCATCGAACTCACCATCCTGACGGAGATGGACTCCACCACGCGACATTGGCGCTTCCTGCGAAATCGTGAATTCGATGTGGCCGAGGTCTCGCTTTCCTCATACATCGCGGCCAAGGGCCGTGGCCTGCCCTTCGAAGCGATTCCGGTCTTCCTGCACCGCCGCTTCCGGCATGGCTTCATTTACACCAACACAGGAAGCGGCATCCGCGAACCGAAAGACCTGATCGGTCGCAAGGTTGGCGTGAAGAACTATCTCGTGACGGCGACCCTGTGGCAGCGCGGTCTGCTGGAGAGCGAGTACGGCGTACCGCATACCTCCATGGACTGGTACGCCGAGCTCGACGAAGATGTCGACTTCACGCCCCCCGCCGGCCTCAGACTGCATCGGCTGCCGGATGACAAGTCTGTCGAGCAGATGCTGGTCGACGGCGAAATCGACGCCCTGCTCCACCCCGATCTGATCGATCCGATCGTGGAGAAGGATCCGCGCGTCGGACGTTTGTTTCCTGACTACAAGCGCGAGGAAGTCGAGTACTTCAGACGCACCGGCATCTTTCCCATCATGCACGTGCTCGGCATCCGTCCCGAAATCGTCGCGCGTCATCCCTGGGTACCGATCAACCTTTACCAGGCCTTCAACGAGGCCAAGCGCATCGCCATGGAGCGCATGGAAAATCCGCGCATCGTGCCGCTGGCCTGGTATCGCGAGGCCTGGGAGGAGCAGCAGGCGATCCTGGGCGACGACCCTTGGGCCTACGGCCTCAACGATCAAAACATAAGGACGATAGAGACGGCCGTCGGCTACGCCCTGCAACAGGGTCTGATCGACAGGAAGGTCGAACTCTCCGAGCTCTTTGTCGACCTCTCGCAGGGTCGAAAGCGCGGTGACAAGCACCGTGTGTGACCGCTGTCCCACCCCCACCGAACTCAACGAATTCAGGCCGGCCTGGCAGGCGACGGACTGCCAACAGCCGCCGAAACCAACGGAGGCCGGCGTGCACGACGAGCTGAAGCAGCGCATGATCGAAGCCGGGCGCATTCTGGAACAGGCAGGACAAGGGGACTGGACCCGCGGTCACATCTCCCTGCGCGTCCCCGACGCCCCGGACCGCTTCTACATGAAGGCGTCCAAGATCGGCCTTGAGGAAATCGCCCTCGACAACATCATTACCGTCGGCCTCGATGGCGAAAAGATCGAGGGCGACCATGGCCGACACAACGAGGTCTACATCCATTCCGAAGTGTTGCGCGCGCGCCCCGACATTAACGCCGTCGTTCATACCCATGCGCCGCATGCCGTCAGCTTTTCCGCACTTGGCAAGCCGCTCCAGGCCATAGGCCATCCCGGTGCGATCTTCGCGGAAGGACTTCCCGTCTTTTCCGAAACGACCGAACTCATCACGACGGCAGATCGTGGCCGCGCGGTGGCGACGACACTGGGGACCCACGGCGCGATGTTGCTGCAGAACCACGGCCTCGTCACCGCTGCACCGACCATTGAGCAAGCCGTCTATCTCGCCTTGTCGCTGGAGAACGCCTGCATGATGCAGCTCTGGGTGGAAGCAGCCGGAGGTGCAAAGGCGCTTGGCAGGCCGGAGGACGTCCAAGCCAAGCGCAAGCACATGTTTCGCGACGAGATGTTCAAGGCGACGTTTGCCTATCTCGTGCGCCGCCTGAAACGCAGTTGACCGGCTTCATCGGTCGTCCGGAGGAACTCATGCATTACATCGACGCATTCAACCATTTCTTTCCCAAAGCCCTATGGGACCGGATCCAGCAGCTGGAAGGCGCGGGCAAGGATATCGGTCGGCGCATGCAGGGCGTTCCCTGCATCCATGATCTTGAAACGCGGTTCCGGGTGATTGACCAGTTTCGGGATTACACACAGATCCTTTCTCTTGGCATGCCGCCGCTGGAGGCGATGGGCGGCCCGGAACTGGCGACAGAACTGGCCCGTATCGGCAATGACGGCCTGGCTGCCCTGGTGAACGCGCACCCTGATCGCTTCGCCGGTTTCGTTGCCGCCCTGCCGATGAATGCACCCGAGGCGGCTTTCAAAGAGGCTGAACGCGCCTTTACCGAGCTTGGCGCCAACGGCCTGCAGATCCATACGAACGTCAACGGCGCGCCGCTGGACGAAGAACGTTTCTTCCCGATATTCGAGACGGCGGCGCGGCATGGAAAGCCTGTGCTTTTGCACCCCTCACGCACCGCGTCCATGCCCGACTATGCGACCGAGGACAAATCGAAGTACGAGATCTGGTGGACGTTCGGGTGGCCCTACGAAACGAGCGCGGCCATGGCGCGCCTGGTGTTTTCCGGGTTCATGGATCGCCTGCCCGATCTCAAGGTCCTCGCCCACCACATGGGTGCGATGGTGCCCTATTTCGAAGGCCGCGTAGGCCCGGGCTGGGATCAGCTCGGCAAGCGGACATCGGATGAAGACCTCTCCTTGGTGCTTCAACGGCTGAAGAAGAGGCCGCTCGACTATTTCAAGGATTTCTATGCCGACACCGCCGTGTTCGGCTCCCGCGCTGCGACGCTCTGCGGCCTGGAGTTCTATGGCAGCGACCGCATCCTCTTCGCATCGGATTCCCCATTCGATCCGGAGAAGGGTCCCGGCTACATCCGCGACACGATCAAGATCCTGGAGGGGCTCGATCTCCCGGCCGAGGACATGGAAAAGATCTGTTTCCGCAACGCCGAGAACCTATTTGGGCTGAAAGCGTAGACGCCAAGTCACGGTTCTCCGCAAAACGGATCACGCTTCAACGACCAGGAAACCTTCATGAACGAGCACAGGCACGAGACCCATCCGGAGATCGTGAAGCGGCTGAAACGCGCCGAAGGCCACCTGAGAAGCGTGATCGCCATGATCGAGGACGGTCGCCCATGCCTCGATATCACGCAACAACTCCATGCCGTTGAGAAGGCCATCACCAACGCCAAGCGCACCCTGATCCAGGATCATCTCGACCATTGCCTGGAAGACACGATCGGCGGCATCGACCGGCACCAGCGGCTGGCGCTCGATGGACTCAAGGCTATCGCCAAGTACCTTTAAGGGGCCGTTGCATCGGGGAACACGGCGCTGTCGAATTTGTCCGGCGGCCGAATTTCGTATCCTCCCGTTTGCCACGATCGGAGTTGTCGCCGGTATGACTGGCGTGTCCAAGTCCTTGAAAACCCAAGAGCGTGACCTGCAGCTGATGGATAGCAGGGCGGCAGACTGCCACCGGCAATCTCCCGACGATGGGTTGCGCAAAGTTTGAGTTGACCGTTTTCGATCGCGCGGCGACACTTGCAACCTGTAGCGAGGCAGGAGGAAAAATGATGGCCGAGCCAGACAACTGGCGTCACATGGCAAGTGCGCCGAAAAACGGCAGTCGGATCCTCGTCACGATCCGACCGTCCGAACAGGGAGCGGCGGAAGTCGACCTCGCATTTTGGTCGAATGGCGATCAGTTCGGTGCAGAAGGCTGGCGTGCTTCTGATTCCTCCCCCGGGCGCATCATCGAATACGCCGAGCCGGAACTGAAGTGCTGGATGCCGATGCCATCGGCCAATCTCACTCGCACGTCGATGCCCACCCCGTGGGAAGGCGACGATGAAGAAGAGCTCGACGGGTCCGGGATTTAACAGCTCACGCCTCCACCGGAGCGATCTGGTCCATCAATTTCCGGGACGAAAGGTGCTGCGGTACCGGGTCACAGCCCATCACCCGTGGTCGCTTCGAGCATCAGCGACCCCTCAGCCTCCAGCCGGACGCGGCCTCTGCCGACGCGAACAAGGCGAATGGGCGCGTGCTTTTCTTCGAGCCGGCGACGGAGCAGCAGGAGCCGGGTTTCCAGATTGTCCTTGATCTCCGGCATGCGGGCGCCGGCCGCAAGCCGCATTTCCCTGTTCGTGAATTCGCTTCGCCCGTCGCTCAGATGCCAGTCGAGCATCAGCCGCAGCAATGTGCCGGCGACGCCCTTCACGATGTAGGTGCCGTCGACGAACACGCTGTCATCAAAGCGGTGATGAGCAACCCGGATTGCTCGCCCGTTGACCGCCGGCTGAGGTGCGGGTACGGCCTGCCGCGGCTCAGCTGCGGCTGCCTCCCTCTCGCTGGCTCTGAGCGCACTGGCAGCCTGTTTCGCCAGGATTTCGAGAGCCGCCTCGTCTTCCTGACGGAAGGCCAGCCGTTCCGTGCTTTCAACATAGAGCACGCCCGCTACGGTGCCGCGGCTGGTCATGGGGACGGCGATCTGGCTCATGGCCCGCGGCAATTGCGGGAAGCCGACCGTGCGTGTGGCGTCTTCGGCGCCCTCCGTTTCCAGGCCCATGGCCTCGCCGAAGCGACGTACGCGGCTCATGTCGCTGACCTTGACCGTCTGGCCGCTCGTTGCCGCAGCACCGATCAATCCTTCTCCGCCGGCGACTTCCGATCCGAGCCCCGAGCGCTCATAGCCGATGCTGCCGGTGGTGATCAGGCAACCGCGATGGTGGTCGTGGATGAGCACGAGCGCGTTGCCGTATCCGAGAACACGCTGGACCTCGCCGAGCAGGCTGTCGATGATTTCGTCGGCTTCCGCCTGCCGCTCGATGGCGTTGATCGCCTCCGAAAGGGCGGGAAGGCTGACGGGCGCGCGACCTGCCATGGTCGAACCGGTCTCCACCGGTGAGCGAACCTTTTCAATCGCGTGAACGCGAAAGACGTCGGCACTCCTGAGCCGCATGACATCCGACATGCCGACCTGCGCGCTGCTCGCTTTGAGCTGGCGGGCGATCTTGTCGAACAGTGCGCCGGCATCGACGGATCGCACGAAGCCGATGTCGAGCAGGAACTGGTCTCCGGTGAAGCCGTCGACAAGGATCAACGTGACCTTGGGATTGGCACGCACGTTTGCCGCCGTCTTGGCGAAGAACTGGTTGGAGAGCGCGACATGCTCCTCATCGACCTGCACTACATGGGAGAGATAGGAGATGTTCGGCATCCCATCGGCCGAAGCCGTGGCGATGATGGACGGGATGACACCCTCGAAACAGGCGCAAAGATCGGAAAGCCGCAGGTTCATTGCGACCTCGCCCCGGCCAGCATGCCGGCGAGCGGACCCGGTGTCTGGACATAGATTTCGCTGATCGCCAGCCGGGCGACCCTCGTTTCGCGCGCTGTCAACCATGGCGCGATGAGGTCCCGGGGCACACCGAGGGACTCGAGTTCGTCCGTCGCTGCCGTCATGAAACGATCGGCGCGATCGAGGTCGGCCGTTTCCGTTTTCCGCATCGAAGCCAACCCCTTCAACTGGAAGCTCACGTAATCCGAGGGGCTGACGAAGGTGGCGGCGATGCGCCCGGTCTGCCGGATGCAGGGCTCGAGGCGCGGCCACTGCCAGTCGGAAAAGAGGACGTCGATCGTCTCGCGGTCTTCGAGGAGCTGGAAGCCCACGCCGCGTCCCGCAGAGGGGCGGCCCGTCTCGTCGGCGACAGCAATGATGCACATCAGCGGCCGATTGAAAAAGTCGAGGAGCTTGTCGTCGAGCTTCACTGTCGTTCCCCGTAGCGTGTCCTTGGCCTTCTTAGCAAACTTTTAGGATATTAGGGACGCCTTGCATATTCATTTAGGAACGCCGGTTTTTGCGGTGCGCTATAGAGGGGCCGTACCGGCTGGACGGCCTGGAAATCCACCAATCAGCGCTCTTGGACGGCCCCTGTGTCGCCCGGGCGAAACATATCGACTTCGCCCCGAACGCCGCGGTGGAGACGGGATGTCTGCGGCCTTCGGCATGAGCGAAAGCATCGAGGATGCATCCGAACCTGGAGAGAGAAATGAAGAAGTTCACCTATGCGGCGGTCACTCCGCCGGGACATGGGACGCCGGCGATGGCGTTCGGCAAACACATCGTCCGCATGACGGCAGCCAATACAGGCGGTTCGCTCGGCATGTTCGAGGCCCATATTCCAGCCGGCGAAGGCCCGCCGCTTCATGTGCACGAGCGGGAGGACGAGTTGATCCGCGTCCTTGCCGGGCGCTTCGGCTTCTGGTGCGCCGGCGACTATGTGGAACTCACCGACGGCGGCTGCATCGCGTTGCCGCGTGGCGTGCCACACCGCTTCCGCAATATCGGGAAAGCAGAAGGCCACCTGATGGTCGTGGTCACGCCAGGCGGGTTTGAAGACTTCTTTTCCATCGTCGAACTCTGCAGGCCCGAAACACGGGAGCAGATCGCCTCTGTCGCCAAGGGCTTCGGCCTGACCTTTCTGCCTGACGACAACCGTCAGGTCGCCTGAACCAACCTGAAACACGCACCGCAAGCTCAGTAGCGGTCCATTGAAAGGAGACCGAAGGATGACACACGTGCCTTCGAATGAAGACGGAATGACACTGACCGCAGCACAACTCGAGGCCTATCTCGTCCGGATCGGGATGAAGCATCCGGATTGCCTCGATATTCGCAGCCTGTCGCAACTGCATCGCGCCCATCTCATGAATTTCACCTGGGAGGCACTGGATGCCTTCATGGGATGGCCCTCCGCCATCAGCCCGACCGCGGCTTTCGCCAAGATGGTCGAGGGCCGGCGCGGCGGCTGGTGCTACGAGATGAATGGCCTCTTCGGTGCGGCACTAGCCGCCCTCGGCTTCCGCGTGACCCGCCTTTGCGGCGGCGTCGAGCGGGAAAAGCTCGGCGACATCGCCATCGGCAATCATCTCACCCTGCGCGTCGATCTCGACCGTCCCTATCTTGCTGAGGTCGGCGTGGCGGACGCCATCGTCGAGCCGGTGCCGCTTGCCCTCGGGCCGTTCAGCCAGCGCGGCTTCGATTTTTCGATCATGCCGGCGGATGGTGGTTGGCTGCGCTTCAACAACCACGCACACGGCATCGCCAAGAGCTTCGATTTCCGGCCCGACCACAGCGACGAGGCGGCCATGGCCGCAACGCAAGGCTGGCTGATGCAGGATCCGGGCTCGCCGTTCACCAATGCACTTGCGGTCCTGCGGCACACGGCGGACGGCTATGTCGCCCTGCAGAATGACCGCCTGCGCCGCGTGTCGGCGGAAGGCCTCAGCGAACAGCGCATCACCAGCGCAGACCAACTCGCCGACATATTCAACAGCGTGTTCGACCTCGACGTCCCCCGGCCTGGACGCGTCTGGGAGCGTGTCCAGGCGATCGGTCGTGACAGGGCCGCTTGAGCCGGCGCCATCATTCCGCAATCAAGGAAACATCCATGCTTCGCATTATTGCTTTCTCGTTCGCTCTTGCCACCGGCACCGTCGCTCTTGCCGCCGCCAGCGACCCGGCGCCCGCCGGCGCCTACAAGACCGACCCTTCGCATTCGAGTTTCAACTGGTCGTTCAGCCATTCCGGCCTTTCCCACTACACTGCACGCTTCACCAGGGTCGACGCGCGGCTCGACTGGAAGCCGGACCGGCCGGATACCTCCACCCTCTCCGTCACGATCGATCCGCTATCGGTCCGCACCGACTATCCCTGGCCGGAAAAAGTGGACTTCGATGCCGAAATCGGCGGTGAGGACACGTTCCTCGCCGCCCGGCCGATAACCTTCGTCTCCAGGGCGGTCCGTATCACGGGCAAAAAGACCGGCACCGTCGAAGGTCTTCTCACCTTCCGCGGCGAGACGCACCCGGCAACACTCGACGTCACCTTCAACGGCTCGATGGCCGAGCATCCGATGATGGGCGTCCCGAAGATCGGCTTCTCGGCAACCGGCAGTATCCGCCGCAGTGAATGGGGGCTGGATTTCGCGATCCCCGAACTCGGCGACGAGGTCACCTTCGCCATCGAAACCCAGATGGTTCCGGCCGATTATTCGTTCCAGTGAAAAATGTGCGGCAGGTCCGCATTGACCGCGATACGCCGCAGTCATGTCCGCCTTACGAAAGAAGTACTCGGCATGCTGCACCGCCATGTATCTGAAACGACGCATGGCGGTGCAGATTTCCGTTATCGCTGCGCGACCGGGCGCACCAGCGGTGTCACGCGGCGGATGGTCACGCGGCGGTTCTCCTCCTCGGGCTCCTGCGTGCTGATCTTCAGGAAGCGCTCGCCATAGCCCTGCGTCACCAGGTTTTCCGCCGGAATGCCGTAGACTTCCGTCAGGAGGACCGCGACGGACTCGGCACGCTCGTCGGAGAGGACCAGGTTCGAGCGGTCGGAACCGACAGCGTCAGTGTGCCCCTCGATGAAGAAGGTTTCACCGGGATCCTTGCCGAGTACCTTCTGCATGGCGTCGGCCACCGTCCGCAATGTCTTTGCCTGCGACATCGACACTTCGGCACTGCCGGTCTCGAAATGGATCGTGTCGAGATCGATGCGCCGGACCTTGTCACGGAGACGGGCCGAATTGCGCACTTCATCAATGGTGTAGACACGCTCCACGCGCTCGACCGGCGGTTCAGACAGGAACTCGTAGTAATCCCGATCGGGTTCCTGCGAGTAGTCGACGATGTAGTCATCGACCGGGATCGTCAGGCGCATCGGCGGCAGGTCATAGCCAACGTCGACAATCGCCGGGCGCCGTTCGTCCTGATAGTCCGGTGCGTACATCAGCACATATTCGTTGCCGTCGCCATCGACGCGTGAGCGCTGCAACACGTCACCATACCGGTCATAGACGGTAACAATCCGGTAGCCGCCCGGGCGCACGATCGTCTCACGAACGCGGCCGCGCGGAAGCTCGTCGTAGTACGCTTCCTGCGCGTCGTGGCGCAGGCGCGGACGATCGTCGCCACGCACGAAGATCTGGTCGCCGACGCCAAGGACGACGCGATCGTCGTGCCTCTCGACCACGTGCACCTCGGTCACATCATTGTTCGTGGTGTTGTTGACCGTCGTGTTGTTGATCACCGTGTTGTTGATGACGGTGTTGTTGACGATGTTCGTGGTGTCGGGAACCGCAAAGGCTGGCGCCGCGTCGACACGTCGGCCTTCCTCCTTGATCCCGGCCTCGATCCTCTGCGGAACCGCCTGCCGCACGTCGGCCGAGATTTCGGCCTGAGCGGCGGCGTCATCCGTCGGCGGCGCTACGTTCTTTTCCTGGACGCGTAATTCTTCGCGCTGCTTGCGCCGAGCCTCGCGCCCCTGGTCGCCACCGGACTTGTCGGCGTCCTTGTCACTGTCGAGCACAGCCGCGCCGTTATCGACCGGAAGCACAACGGTTTCGTCGGTCGCCGCCGGATCCTGGGCGATCTTGCGCTTTTCTTCCTTCGTTCGCTTGTCGACGACAACCGGAGCAGGCTTGGCCTGAGGTTCCTCACCCTGGCGCTGCTCGGCCGTTGCGGGCTGTTCGGAGCCTGGAACCGGCTGCTGCTCACCCTCGCCGGTCTGTGGCGTTGGCTGCTCGGCGGACGGTGCGGCATTTTTCTCCAGGGCTTTCTGCTCTTCCTGCTGCCCCTCGGCTTGCTGCTTGCGCTTCTTGGGTACCGGTATCTGCTGCTCCTCGGCGTTCTGCGGCATGCCCTCCTCTGTGGCGGGCTGCTGACCCTCCGCCTGCTGTTTACGCTTCTTCGGCGTGGGCACCTGCTGTTCCTCGGTCTGCTGTGGAGTGCCTTCCTCCAGAGTGGGCTGCTGTCCTTCAGCCTGCTGCTTACGCTTCTTGGATGCGGGCGCCTGCTGTTCCTCAACCTGCTGCGGGGTCTCTCCCTCTACGGCGGACTGTTGT